>JAYNOQ010000006.1:0-8231 GCA_038113315.1 Flammeovirgaceae bacterium
ATTATTTCTCTTTCAAAATACTATAGATTCACGGTGATAACAATTATCATATTAGCTATAATTAGTATAGCTCTAAATTTATTTTTAATTCCAATTTATGGTATGATAGGAGCAGCTTTTGCATCTTTAATTTCAATATTAATTTTTAATATAGTAAAGCATATCTTTATTAAAATAAAAATGAATATATCACCATTTTCAATGAATTCATTTAAAGTAATATTGATTGGAATTGTCCTCTTTACATTTGATAACTATTTGATGCCGACCTTAGATAATAATTTCATATCTATTTTATTTAAATCTGCAGTTATCTCAGCAATATACATTTCAGTAATTTATTTATTAAAAATATCTCCAAAACTTAATGGAATGATTAAATCATTTTTTAAGAATTAATAAATGACTCTAACTTTTTTGCAAGGTAATTATACCTTAACTCTGAATAGTCTAATTCTAACTTCTCCAATTTTTTATTTTTATATAATTCAAATATTTTATATATATAATCTTTAATTGATTCCCTGTCAGAATAATTTAATCTATTGCTTCTTTTATATTTCTTTAATAAGGAATCAACATCTGCACTTGGATAATCACCTAAGGTCAATATATTTTTTTCTGAAACTAGATAATCAAATAATTTGTATGGGGTTGTATTTTGGTTTTTTGTATTATTAAGTAGTAATAGAAGAATAGATGATGAATCAATCTCATCACTAATTTTATTGTTAGAAACATAGCTTTTAATAAATGTTTTTTTACTGAGGTATTTTTTGTTTTCAATATCACTCAGAGTAGTTTTTTGGATATTACCATAAAGGTGAAATTCAAAATTTTCATAAAAAATTTCATCTTCCTCCAATAGCTCATCTAAAATCTCAATTAACACTTTTGGGTGTCTAAGTTTATTTAATAATCCGAAATATGACAATATAAATTTCTTATATGAGTACTTATTGGAGGGATAATAACTAGAACCATTAGTAATTACCTCTATTTTATTATTAGTTAATTGTAAAAACTCATTCCTTAACTGAGAGCTTGTAGTAATTATTTTATCAGATTTATTTAAAAATTGATATTGGTAATTTGAATGGATTTTTTTTGAAAGTTTAAGTGGATTCATACTTAATAAAATATCCCAGCTTAAATAAGGATCCCTGAAATCTGAAATCCATTCTATACCAGTTTTTTTCTTAATCATTTGACCTAAAAGCTGAATGCTATGAGGAGGAGAAGTAGTTATCAATAGATTAATACCTTTTTTATCTATATAATCAACTAGAAAATTTTCAATTTTATTAAAATTAGATAACCTAGCATCAGGATAAAAAAAATTTACTCTTATCCATGATAAAAACTTGACAAATAAACCATCTGAGGAGTCAATAACTCCTTTTGAATAATTTTTAAGGTACCTTTCTTTGAAGGAATTCAAAAAACTATTATTATTCCATATTATTTCAGTGAAATTATCTTTTTCTATAATCTTATGTTCATCTCCAAATGAAAAAACTGTTATATCATAATTAAGTTTTTTTAACTCTTGAACTAAGTTATACCACCTTAACTTCCCTACTGAATTATCATTTTTCCAATAATATGATATCAATAATATTTTTTTCAATTTTCAATTTTAATTTTGTTAAATATACATTTAATAAGTTTATTAAGTATTTTTAAGCACATGAAAAATATTGCGATTTTAACATCAGGAGGAGATGCACCAGGAATGAACGCTTGCATTCGAGCAGTAGTAAGAACTGCAGTAAACAAAGGAGTTAATGTTTTTGGTATTCAGTATGGTTATCAAGGGCTTATTGAAAATAACATTAAAATTCTATCAAGCATAGATGTAGGAAATACAATTCATGTTGGTGGAACTATTTTAAAAACCGCTAGATCAGATGAATTTAGATCTAAATCTGGAAGAGATAAAGCATTTTCTATACTTAAAAAAAATAAGATTGATGGATTAATTGTATTGGGTGGAGATGGTTCATTGACAGGTGCAAAAATTTTTTATGAAGAAAATAACTTTCCTATAATAGGAATTCCCTGTACAATTGATAATGACTTATATGGTACTGATTATAGCATTGGTTTTGCATCAGCTAGAGAAACTATTGTAGAAGCAGTAGATAAAATTAGAGATACAGCAGCATCTCACGAAAGAATTTTTATTGTAGAGGTAATGGGAAGAGAATCTGGATACTTAGCGCTAGAATCTGGAGTAGCTGCAGGAGCTGAAATGATAATTATTCCCGAAAGCAAAAAGAATTTAAATGATGTTATTAGTGATATCAAAAAGATTAATGAAGAAAAAAAATCTATTATAATTATTTACGCTGAAGGATGTAAACTTGGTCCATTAAATAAAGTTTCTAAAAAAATTAAAAATGCTATACCAGGAAGCAATGTGCGATATTCTATTTTAGGACACATTCAAAGAGGAGGAACTGCAGTACCATCGGATAGGATTCTTGCTACCGTTCTTGGAAATAAATCTGTTGAAAGCCTTCTAAATGGTGAAAAAAATAAAATGATAGGGCTAATTAATGATAAGTGTTCCTTAACAAATTTTGATGAAATAATTAAAAATAAAAGAGGGATAAATGAAGAGCTTTATAATATAGCTAAAACAATATCTAACTATTAAAAATTAAGTTCTTCTAAAATATCTTTAAAGTAATTTTCTCCATCACTATACCATATAATTCTTTTATTTTTTTTAAACCATGTCATCTGCCTTTTAGAGTATTTCCTTGTATTCAATTTAATAAGATCTATAGCCTCATCAAGTGGAATGTCTCCATCGATATGTTTAAATATCTCAGTATAACCAACAGTATTTAAAGCATTTAAATCTTTATACTGATAGAGCTTTTTTACTTCTTCTACTAACCCATCACTGATCATACTATCAACTCTATTCTCTATTCTTAAATTAAGTTTTTCTCTATCAGGGTTAATTCCTATAAATTTTATATTGACATCTGTCCTATACGAGTTATTTCTTTTTAAAAAAGATGAGTATGGTTTCTTAGTTGAATAATATACCTCCAGAGCTCTTATAACCCTTCTATGGTTATTTAGGTCTACAACTTCATAATATTCAGGATCTACCATTTTAAGTCTATCACATAAATTATTAATGCCATTAGTGTCAAATTCTAAATTTAATTCATCCCTTATCTTTTCATTAATTTTAGGAAAGTTATCTAGACCTTTTAATACTCCATCTATAAACAAACCTGAACCTCCAACTAATATTACAGTGTCATTACTCTTATAATATTCATGAAAAAATTTATCTACTTCATCTATAAATTTCCCAACTGAATATGAATCAACAACTGAAAGATTATTTATAAAAAAATGAGGAGCTTCCTTTAACTCAAAGCTAGTAGGTTTAGCAGTACCTATACTCATTTCTTTATAAAATTGTCTTGAATCAGCAGATATAATTCCACACTTAAACTTCTTTGCTAATTTTATACTTAAAGAAGTTTTTCCACTTGCTGTAGGACCAACAATAACAATTAACTTTTTTTTATTTATCTTCAACAACTAAATCAATATGGACATTAAATTAACTAAACAATTCCAAAAAAAATTAGAATTACTTTTAGAATCTCAAGATTACAAAATAAGATTTGAAAAAGGTAATTTTAAATCTGGATATTGTATAATCAGAAACAATAAAGTGATAATAATTAATAAATATTTTACTGTTGAAGGAAAAATTAATGCACTTATTGAAATAATAGAATCTTTAAAAATCACTCCAGATAGTTGTTCTAAAGAACATGTAAGTACATTAAATAAAATTTTGAAAAGTTGAGAATTACTTTTTTAGGAACAGGAACTTCTCAAGGTGTACCAGTAATAGGTTGTGAATGCGAGGTTTGCAAATCAGAAAATAAAAAAGATAAAAGATTAAGATCATCTGTCCTGATAGAAGATGATGATAAAAATATAATCATAGACACAGGACCTGATTTAAGACAGCAATCCTTGAAAAATAATATATGTAAAATTGATTTTGTACTGTATACACACGCACACAGAGATCATGTCTCTGGTATAGATGAATTGAGATCTTTTAATTTCATACAAAAAGAGGAAATTCATGGATTTGGAAATAAGGAATTAGTTAATCAATTAAAAAATGACTATTCATATATATTTCAAAATCAAAATTATCCAGGTTTACCAAAAGTAAATCTAGAAATAGTAAACGAAAAATTTACATATAAAGGTGTTGAAATAAGACCTATTCAAGCATTTCATTATAAGCTTAGAATTTTAGGTTATAGAATTAAAGATTTTACTTATCTAACTGATGTTAAAACACTAGAAGAAAATGAAATAAAGAAAATACATGGCACTAAAATATTAGTCATTAATTGTTTACAAATTAAAGAACATATTTCTCATTTAAATCTAGAAGAAGCTTTAGAATTAGTCAACAAATTAGAAGTTGAAAAAGTTTATTTTACTCATATATCTCATAATTTAGGATTATATGATAAGATAGAATCAATTTTACCAGGAAAAGTAAATCTAGCTTACGATAATTTAAAACTAGTATTATAAATTAACTTGATTTACCTTCATCATATTGGTGTGTCCTTTCCAGTGAGATGGCATCGATGAGGTAATTATGTATTTATCATTTTTACTTAAATGATTATTTTCAACTAATATTTTTTCAATATTTTCAAGTGTTGAATCTATATTTTCTGTTTTATCATAATATAGTGATCTTACTCCCCAAAGTAGATTTAACTCATTTCCTATTTTTTTATCATTAGTAACAATATATATTCTTGCTTTTGGTCTACTTCCTGATACTCTGAATGCAGAATAACCACTTTTAGTCATTGTCACTATTGCTTTTGCAGATATCTGCTTACTAAGTCTACACGCAGTGGTAATTAAACTTTCGCTTATCTTATTTCTTAATTTTTTGAATTTTTCAAACTTGAAATAAATTAGGTTAGAAGTTTTTTCAACTGAATTAATAATTTTATTCATACTTTTTACAGCTAGAAGCGGGTAACTTCCTGTTGCAGATTCAGCAGACAACATAACAGCATCAGTACCATCAAGAACAGCATTAGCAACATCATTTGACTCTGCTCTGGTTGGGGTTTTTTGAGAAATCATACTCTCTAACATCTGAGTAGCAATAATAACTGGTTTACATGCCAGATTACACTTTGATACAATTTTCTTTTGGATGATTGGAACAGATTCCATTGGCATCTCAACACCCAAATCACCACGAGCAACCATTAGACCATCAGATTCCTCAATTATTGCGTCAATGTTTTTTATAGCCTGAGGTTTCTCAATCTTAGCTATGATTTTAGTACTAAAGCCATTTTTTTTAATAATTTTTTTTAACTCTTTTATATCTTTTTCACTTCTAACAAAAGATAGAGCGATCCAATCCACATCATTTTTAAGACCAAACATTAAATCTTTAATATCCTTATCTGTTACTGAGGAAAGCTTTATATCACTTTCAGGAAGATTAACTCCTTTTCTTTCTAGAAGTTTTCCTCCTCTTATAACTTCAACTTTAATTTTATTATTTAGAGTTTCGACTACCTTTAACTCAATCTTGCCATCATCAATAAGAATTCTTTCTCCTGACTTAATATCATCAATTACATCATTATCAATTGAAATTTCTTCTTTCGTTCCAACTTTATTTCCTGAAGAAATAAAAAATTCATCACCATCACTTAATAGAATAGAGTCTTTATTGAGTTTACCAACTCTAATTTTTGGTCCTTGTAAATCTTGTAGAACAGTAATAGGAGTCCCTAATTCATCACTAATTTTTCTGATATTAGATATTGTATTTTTATGATCTTTATGTTCTCCATGAGAAAAATTTAATCTAACAACATCTACCCCACTTTTTATCATCTCTTTAAGAATATCATAATCCGAGGAAGAAGGGCCAATTGTAGCAATAATTTTTGTTCTATTATTAATTTGTTTCATATGTACAACAAATATTTTTCTTTAATTAATTTAATATCTACAAAATTAGCAAAATGAATAAGATTATCTGATTTTAAAGTATTTATTATATCTGAAGGACTATTATCAAAATAGTTTATAGAAAATTGAATTAAATAATCAAAATTTGACAAAGAGGCTATAAGATGAGATTTAAACGGATTATTTAATAGTTTATTTGATATTAACTTGAAATACTTGTTTTTATCTCTTGAAATCAAAAATGACAATTCTATAGTTTTGTTATCTATTAAATCTATCTTTTCATTACTTTCTTTTTTCAATGAAATGTCTAAAAGGTTCTCTAAAACCCAGGCTAGCTTATATTCTTTACATGAAGATACAATTCCGATGAGATAATATTCTTCCTTATTTTTTAAATGTTTTTCTGATAATTTTTTCAAATATTTTTTATTAAAAAGTATAGTAATTTAATAGTTTGAGAATCGAAAAAAAAAATTATTTTTGCATCATATTTAAAATTAATCTTTATGGAAAATTTAGAAAATAAAATAAAAGAAATCATTGTAGATAAATTAGGAATTGAAGAATCTGAAATTACAGACTCAGCAAGTTTCACTAATGATCTAGGTGCTGACTCTTTAGATACAGTTGAGCTTATCATGGAGTTTGAGAAAGAATTTAATGTTTCTATCCCTGACGAAGAAGCTGAAAAAATTCAAACTGTAGGTGATGCTGTAGCATACCTAAAAGATAACGTAAAATAGGTTTTTCCCTAAAGATGGGTTCCAAGAGAGTAGTTATTACTGGTTTAGGGGCAATAACCCCTATCGGTAAAAACGTAAATGAATACCAAAATTCTCTTTTCTCTGGATTGAGTGGATGTGAAAATATAGTATCATTCGACACATCTAAATTCAAAACAAAGTTTGCTTGTGAAGTAAAAAATTATGATCCTCTGGACTATTTCGATAGAAAAGAATCCAGAAAAATGGATATATATGCTCAATTTGGAATGATTGCTGCAGAAGAAGCAGTAAATGATTCCGAGTTAAATCTTAAAAATATAGATTTATCAAGAATTGGAGTTATATGGGGATCAGGAGTTGGAGGTATAGAAACATTCCAAAATGAACTTATCAATTTTAGTGAAAATGATAAAAATCCTAGATTTAACCCATTCTTTATACCTAAATTAATACCTGACATTTGCCCAGGTCTAATAGCAATCAAATATGGTTTTAAGGGACCAAATTTTGCTACTGTTTCTGCATGTGCATCAGCATCAAACGCAATAATTGACTCATACAATTACATTAAATCCGGAACATCTGATATGATTATAACTGGCGGTTCAGAATCCGCAGTTAACGAGACTGGTGTTGGTGGTTTTAATGCTTTGAAAGCACTCTCTGAGAGAAATGATTCTCCAGAAACAGCTTCAAGACCATTTGATAAGGAAAGAGATGGTTTTGTTCTTGGAGAAGGAGGTGGAGCAATAATATTAGAAGACTATGATCATGCTATTAAGAGAAATGCTAAAATTTATGCTGAGGTTATTGGTTTTGGAATGTCTTGTGACGCACATCATATCACAGCTCCACACCCTGAGGGTGAAGGTGCAAGACTCGTGATGGAAAATGCGATTAAGAGTGCAAATATTGAAAAGGAGTCAGTTGACTATATTAATGTTCACGGAACATCTACTCCGCTTGGAGATAAAAGTGAAGTGCTAGCAATTGAAAATGTTTTTATTGATCATGCATATAAATTAAATATAAGCTCAACAAAGTCTATGACTGGTCATTTACTTGGAGCAGCAGGTGCAATTGAGTCATTAGCATCAATATTTGCAATTAGGGAAGGCAAAATTCCTCCAACTATCAACCACTCAACACACGATGATGAAATAAATCCTAAGCTTAATTTGACTCTCAATAAAACTCAAAGTAGAAATGTTGACATAGCAATGAGTAATACTTTTGGGTTTGGTGGTCATAATACATGCGTTATATTCAAAAAATATGATTAATTATGATGTTTATTTTTCAAAATAAAGAAAATAAAGATTTAATTAACGCAATAAATTTTATTCTTGGATATAAAACCAGAAAGCCTGAACTCTTTAAATTAGCACTTCTTCATAAGTCTATTAAAACAGATGAATCAAATGAAAGACTTGAGTATTTAGGAGATGCTGTCTTGGGTTTGGTTGTAGCAAAATATCT
>JAYNOQ010000006.1:8331-39726 GCA_038113315.1 Flammeovirgaceae bacterium
AAGGAAAATAAAGTTGAGATTCTTTGCTTACCAGAACTTTCAATTACTGGTTATGGGTGCCAAGATTTATTTTATCATGACTGGTTTATTAAAAAATCAAATGATGTCCTAGATGAAATTAGAATATTATCAAAATCTATTACAGTTATTGTTGGACATCCGTTATCATTTAATAATAAAAATTATAATTCCTGCTGTATTATTAGAGACCAAAAAATTTTAGGTTTCTTCATTAAAAGTAATCTACCAAATGATGGTATACACTATGAGAAAAGATGGTTTGAAGGGTGGGAATACGGAAAAATTGATAAAATTAATTTTCAAAATGAGTCATATCCGATAGGAACCATACAAATAGAATATAATAATGAGTTAACATTAGGATTTGAAATTTGCAGGGACATGTGGGATGAAGAAAGACCAGCTAATTATATTACTACAAATAAAAACTTGATAATATTTAATCCTATTGCAAGTCATTACGCATTTAACAAATTTGATTTTAGAAAAAAATTAGTGATAGAAAGTTCAAAAAAATTCAACTGCACCTACCTTTCAGTTAATTTATTAGGTAATGAATCTGGAAAAGTAATTTTTGAAGGCGATACAATCTTAGCATCTAATGGGAAGCTTTTATTTATAAATGGCAGATTTTCATTCAATAATATTTCCTTTTCTTACTTCGATATAGATTTTAAAAATCAGCCTAAAGAAATAAATTATAAGTCTCCAGAAATTTACGAAGAATTTATTGATGCTTTTTCGCTTGGGCTATCAAATTATCTTTTTAAATCAAATTTGAAAGGATTTGCTTTATCGCTAAGTGGAGGAGTTGATTCCTCATCAATTGCTATTTTAACTTATGAAATGTTTAAAAGAATTATAGAGAAACAGGGAATAGAAACTTTAAATAAAAAGTTTAATCTAAATTTAATCTCTTCAGATAATATTCACTTTAATGTTCAAAAGATTATAAATAAAATATTATTTACTGCATATCAGAAGACAGAAAATTCATCTAAAGAAACCCAAAAATCGGCTAAAGTTTTATCAGAATTTATTGGATCAAATCATTATGAATGGTCTATCGACTCTGAAGTAAAAAGTATTACAGAAAAAATTTCTGATAAAACAGCTAAAAAATATTCGTGGGAGAAACATGATATTACATTACAAAATGTACAAGCAAGAGTCAGATCTCCATATATATGGTTTATTGCAAACGCTAATAATTTATTATTATTATCAACATCAAACAGAAGTGAATCAAGTGTTGGATATTCAACTATGGACGGAGATTCAAGTGGATCAATTTCCCCTATTGCTGGTTTAGATAAAGTTTTTTTAAAGAATTTATTAAAATACCTTAAAGAAGAATATAATTATGCATGTTTAGATAATGTACTTAGTTTAAAACCTAGTGCAGAACTAAAACCTATAGGTCAAAATCAATATGATGAAGATGATTTAATGCCATATAATGTACTCACTGAGATTGAAAGAAATTTTATTAAAGAAAGAAAAGGTCCTAAAGAAATATTTAATATCCTTAAAAGAAAAGAATTTGCTAGCGATGAAATATTAAAAAAATACATTAAAACTTTCTTTCAATTATTCGCTAGAAATCAATGGAAGAGGGAAAGAACAGCTCCATCTTTTCACTTTGATGACTACAGTCTTGATGCTTCTTCGTGGCTAAGATTTCCAATCTTATCTAACAATTTTGAGGAAGAAATAGATAATCTTTAGTTAATCAACTGGGTCATAGCCAGACTTTCCCCATGGATGACATTTTGAAATTCTTTTTATCCCAAGAAAAGCACCTTTAATAATTCCGTGTTTTATAATTGCTTGTTTTGTATACTCAGAACAAGTTGGAGTAAATCTGCACGAACTTGGCAGCATCGGAGATAACAGTCTTTGATAGAGTATTATGGGTAAAATAAATAGTTTCCTGATATTCATCTATTAATAATATATTTGCAAATACAATTCATCAATGACAAAATTTAACTTTTTTTCTTTATTAATACTAGCCTTATTTTATAATACAACTAATATTTTTTCTCAGAATGAGGTAATATCTATTGATATAAAAAAATATAACTATTTGAAAAGTGAAAGTTATAAGATTAAAACCATAGAAATTAACGGAAATAAAAGAACTAAAAAGGATATTATATTAAGAGAGCTATCTATCAAAGAAGATGAGATAATAGATAAAAATATTATTATAAGTAAAGTTGAAGAAGATAAAAGGAAATTAATAAACACGAATCTTTTCAATGAAGTAGATATAAATATTATCTTATTAGACGATAATAATTTATCAATAGAAATTAATTTGATTGAATCTTTTTATTTATTACCATCAATAATATTTGAGTTATCAGATAGAAATTTCAATGATTGGTGGGTGAATTTTGATCATGACTTTAGTAGAATTAATTATGGCGGTGGTTTTTTACAATATAATTTAACTGGCAGAGCAGATGTACTTGAATTCACCTTTAGGAGGGGATTTATTAGAGAACTCTATTCTTCATATTATATCCCCTATTTATCTAAAAAACAAAAAGGAGGTTTAGAAGCTAATTTTAATTTAATAGAATTTGATCACCTATTCTATAATACTAATAACTATGTTCCTGTTTTTTATAAATCAGATAACTTTTTAAAAAAACATTTGAAATCATCCTTAGAATATTCCCACAGAGAATCTTTCTATAATTATCATTATTTCAACGTTGAATACAATAACATTAAACTTAATGATACCTTATCTTTTCTGAATGAAAATTATTTCAGTAATGATAAGAATATAAATGGAATCTCATTAGGATATGAGTTTAACAGAGATTTTAGAGATATTAAAAATTATCCCTTAAATGGTTTCCGTCTTAATTTTAAAATTAGAAAAGATGGTATAGGGATATTTAAAAATTTAGATAAATGGAGCACAAAAATCTATTACTCAAACTATATTCCATTAAATAAAAACTTTAATTATTCATTTAATATATCCACATTATATAGCAGTAAAAACTTACCCTTTTTGTTCTATGAATCAAATGATAAAATTAGAGGATATGAAAAATATTTGATACATGGATATTCCTATTTTATTCAAAAAAATTCATTGAAGAAAAAAATCTTATCAACTAGCTTCAGTAGAGAAAATGAGAAATTAATGAAGAGAGTTAAAAACATTCCACTGGATATTTATTTGAAAATATTTTTTGATTCCGGAATTATATGGAAATACAGTAAACAAACTAATGATAGCTACCTAAATAACAAGTATCTATACAGTTTTGGTATTGGTGTTGATATAGTAACACTAAAAAATATTTCTTTTTCTTCTGAATTATCAAGGAATTCATTAAATGAAAATAATTTATCATTTAAATTAGGCGCTGATTTTTAAAAATAATGAAAACAGTAGGATTTCATACATTTGGGTGTAAATTAAATTTTTCAGAAACATCTTCAATTTCAAGAGAGTTTACTGATAATGGATATAAAAAAAAATCAATTTATGATAACCCTAATAAAGTAATTATCAATACATGTTCTGTCACAGAAAACGCAGATAAAAAATGTCAAGATCTAATTAGAAAAATCAAGAAAAAATCACCAGATTCAGAAATTACGGTGGTTGGTTGCTTTGCTCAACTAAAACCAAATGATATTATTAATATAAAAGGTGTCGATAAGGTAATTGGAGCAAAAAATAAATTTAACTTTCAATCTTACATAAGTGATAAATCAGTAATTCATTCGAAAATAAATGAATCTAAAGATTTTAAATCTACATTTTCTATTGACGATAGGACAAGATCTTTTTTAAAAATTCAAGATGGATGTAATTACGGTTGCTCGTTCTGTACTATTCCATTAGCAAGAGGGCGAAGTAGATCAGCAAAACCAGAAGAAGTATTATCTAACCTGAAAGAACTTATAAAAAAAGGATCAAAAGAAATTGTTCTAAGTGGAATAAATATTGGAGATTATGGAATAGTAGAAGGAAAACGATCTAATGACTTTTACACTCTTCTTCAAAAAATCAATAATGAAATAAAAAATATAAGAATAAGAATTTCATCTATTGAACCTAATCTTTTAAGTAATGAAATAATTAAATTAATAGGTGAGTCAGAAATATTTGTTAATCATTTTCATATTCCTCTTCAATCCGGCTCAAATAAAATATTAAATGGAATGTCGAGAAGATATACTAGCGAATTGTACGAAGACAGAGTAAAATATATAAAAAAATTAATGCCTGATGCGTGCGTGGGAGGTGATGTAATTGTTGGTTTTCCAGGAGAAGACAAAAACGAGTTTGATATAACATTAGAATTTATTAAAAATTTAGACATGTCCTATCTACACGTATTTCCATATTCTGAAAGAGCAAATACAAGGGCAATATCTTTAAATGAAAGTGTACCAATTGAAGAAAGAAATAAAAGATCTAAAGTTTTAAGATTATTATCTGATAAAAAAAAGAGATATTTTTATGAGTCTAACCTAAATAATGTTAGAAATGTACTTTTTGAAAACAAAGTAAATGGTGATTTTATTTATGGATTCACTGATAATTATGTTAAAACTAAAATTAAATTCAATAAAAAATTAGTTGGTAAAGAGTGTAATGTTTTATTAAAAAAAGTTGATGATGACCTATCAGTGATAGGAGAAATAGTATAAAATGAAAATAATTTGTATAGGAAGAAATTACGTAGATCATATAGATGAACTGAAAAATGATATACCCAAAAATCCTATAATTTTTTTTAAACCTTCTATTTGCAAACTTGAAGGTTCTGACTTTAAGATTCCAGACTTTTCATCGGACATTCATCATGAAATTGAGATTATTTATAAAATTTCAAAAAGTGGGAAGAATATTCCAATATCAGATTCGATAAATTATATATCTGGAATTGGTTTAGGTATTGACTTTACAGCAAGAGACATACAATCTAAATTTAAGGAGAAAGGTTTACCATGGAGTATATCCAAAAGTTTTGATAATTCTGCTGCTATATCAAAATTCAAATCTTTAGATGAATTTAAAGACATAGAAAATATTAATTTTTCATTATCTAAAAATTCAATTAAAGTTCAAAGTGGTAATTCTAAATTAATGATTTTTAAAATTGAATATCTTATTCACTACATATCACAATTTATTTCACTTGAAGAAAATGATATTATTTTTTCCGGTACACCCAAGGGAGTTGATAAGTTAAAAGTGAATGATAAATTAGAAGGATACATAGAAAATGAGAAAATTCTTAATATTAATATTATTTAGTATAATTCATTTCAAATCAGGGTCTCAGGATTTATTATTTCCAATTAATCCTGGATCACAAAATTACTTATCGGGTAACTTAGGAGAGTTAAGAAGTGACCACTTCCATATGGGCCTAGATATTAAAACATATGGAAGAATTAATGTTCCTGTTTATGCATCTGATGATGGATATATTGAGAGAGTAAGGGTTTCAGGAACAGGATATGGTAAAGCATTATACCTAAAACATAATGACGGATATAAATCTGTTTATGCTCATTTAAATAGTTTTCAAAAAGACATTGAAAAATATGTTACTGAGAATCAGTACAGAAATGAAAAGTTTGTAGTTAATCTATTTCCTGGTAAAAAATTTTATTTTAAAAAAGGAGAAATTATTGGTTATTCAGGTAATTCTGGGTCATCAGGAGGACCTCATCTTCATTACGAAATCAGAGATGATAAGGAAAATGTAATGAATCCTCTAAATTTTTCATTTAATGAGATAAAAGATAATGTCAATCCTATAATTAAGTCAATTTCTTTAAAAACATTAGATTTTAACTCTCGAATAAATGGAATGTATGGATTAGTAGATATTCCAATTCAGGATGATAATAAAATAAATTTAAATCTTGAAGGTGATATTGGTATTTCAGTTTCTGCATTTGATATGCTAGATGGATATTTACATAAAGTAGGAATTTCAAGATTTCAACTTTTTTTAGATAATAAACTGATAATTGACAATAAAATAGATACTCTTAGTTATTCAGAAACAAATTTTGTGAGCTGGTTTATTGACCAAGATATTTTTAAAAAATTTAGAAAACAATACGTTAAGTTATATCAGGACGACGGAAATAAATTAAGTTTCCATAAGAATAATGAAAATGGGATTATAAATTTTAATAAAGAAAAGAGTTACAACATAAATATTGTTGTTTTTGACTATTATAAGAATCAATCTAGTGTTGAGATTATTGTGAATAATAATAATGCAAATAATTATAACTTCATTGACTTATTTGATGACGATTATTTTGTATTAGGAAATACTTTAGTAATTAGATCAAAAATAGAAAATAGAGAATTTATGGAGATCAAGTTCAAAAACAGATTAGATATATCTAAATCTATTTTTAAAGATGATCTCTACCATTACTTTATATTTGATTTAAGAAAAGATTTACCAGAAAAAGCCTTTCTTCAAGATAAGGAAATAAACTTTAATTTTATTGAAATTGAAAAAGACAAAATTTATGATTTAGATAATGAAAATGTGAAACTTGAAATTTCAAACAATAATATTTTTGATACAATGTATATTGAATTTGAAAAACAGGTTGACACTTTAGAAAAATTCATTTTTAAAAATTCTCTTCCATTAAAAAAAGGAGTTTCTGTGACATTAAAACCTAAAAATAAATACAATAAAGAAAAATCATTTATTTACGATATAACATATAAACCATCTTTTATAGGAGGCGAATGGGAAGAAAATAATATTAAATTCAGGACTAGTGAAATGTCAAAATATTCAATACTGGAAGATATGGATCCACCAGTTATTGAAAGAATAAAATTTAATAGTGATCAAATGAAATTTAGGATATATGATGAATTATCAGGTATTAAATCTTATGAAGGTAGAATTAATAATGACTGGATATTATTTGAGTATGATAACAAAAATGATGTCATTATTTCTAAAAAAAAGAACTCAATTCAATCATTTAAAGGTAAATTTGTGCTTGAAGTTATTGATAATGCCAATAACAGAAGAACTTTAAATTTAAATTTATAATATGTCATTAAATGTAGGAGACAAAGCACCAAACTTTAAATCTGTAAATCAGAAAGGTGAAGATATTGAATTAAAAAATTACCTTGGGAAGAAAGTTATTTTATATTTCTATCCTAGGGATAACACACCAGGTTGTACAGCTCAGGCCTGTGATCTAAGAGATAACCAAGAAAACTTAAATAATGGAAACTATGTTATTCTTGGTGTTAGTTCAGACTCTATAAAATCACATCAAAAATTTATTGAAAAATTTGATTTAAACTTTGATTTAATTTCTGATGAGGATAAGTCTGTACATAAAATGTATGGTACCTGGGTAGAGAAAAAAATGTATGGAAGAACATATATGGGTACAGCCAGACAAACTTTCATTATTGATGAAGATGGGATAATTTCTGATATAATAACTAAAGTCAAAACAAAAGAACACGCAAATCAAATTTTAGGTGAGTAAAAATATTGATGAATTAAAAAATATTTCTTCTCAAGTAAGAAGAGACATAGTTAGGATGGTCCATCAGGTCCAATCTGGTCATCCAGGTGGATCTCTTGGGTGTACAGACTTTCTAGTATATCTATTTTTTAATTTGATGAAGAGAAAAGATTCATTTGACATGAATGGATTCAATGAAGATGTATTTTTTCTTTCAAATGGTCATATTTCACCTGTTTTTTATAGTGTTCTCTCAAGAGCCGGTTATTTTGATAAAAGTGAACTGAGTACTTTTAGAAAATTAAATTCAAGATTACAGGGTCATCCTGCAACTCACGAGGGATTACCTGGTATTAGAGTTGCTTCTGGATCTCTTGGTCAAGGACTTTCAGTGGCTGTAGGATCTGCTCTAGCAAAAAAGTTAAATAAAGAAGACAATGTTGTTTATGTACTCATGGGAGACGGAGAGTTACAAGAAGGACAAATCTGGGAGGCTATGATGTATGCAGCACATAATAAAGTAGATAATATTATTGCAACAATTGACTTTAATGGTCAACAGATTGATGGGCCAGTTGATGAAATTAACTCCCTATTAGACCTAAAAGATAAACTTGAATCTTTTGGGTGGAAGGTATATGAAAGTGATGGCAATGATTTTGAAAGCCTCTCTTCTACCCTAGAGAAAGCAAGAAAAAATTTATTTAATGGTTTCCCTATAATCAATATTATGAAAACTGTGATGGGTAAAGGAGTTGACTTTATGGAAAACTCTCATAAATGGCATGGAATACCACCAAATGACGAACAATTAAATGATGCTTTAAGCCAAAATAAGGAAACTTTAGGAGACTACTGATGGAAAGAAAAGAATATACCTACACAGAAAAGAAAGACACTAGATCTGGATTTGGAGACGGTTTAACAGAATTAGGAAAAACTAATGAAAATGTAGTTGCACTATGTGCAGATCTTACCGGTTCATTAAAAATGAATGATTTTAAAAATAATCATCCAGAAAGATTTTTTCAAGTTGGAATTGCAGAAGCTAATATGATGGGTTTGGCAGCAGGACTTACGATTGGAGGTAAAATTCCATTCACAGGTACTTTTGCAAATTTTTCTACAGGTAGAGTTTACGATCAGATAAGACAATCTATAGCTTATTCGCATAAAAATGTAAAAATATGTGCTTCACATGCTGGTCTAACTCTTGGAGAGGATGGTGCAACTCATCAAATTTTAGAGGATATTGGTATGATGAAAATGTTACCTGGTATGACAGTAATTAACCCATGTGACTATAATCAAACAAAGTTAGCAACCATAGCCCTAGGAGATCATATTGGTCCGGCATATTTAAGGTTCGGGAGACCTAAATGGCCTATATTCACTCCTGAAAATGAAAAATTTCAGATTGGAAAAGGAATTAAATTTTTAGAAGGTAATGATATTTCAATTTTTGCAACAGGACACATGTTGTGGCAAGCTCTAGAAGCAGAAAAAATTTTATTTTCTTTAGGTGTTAGCTGTGAGGTAATTAATATTCATACGATTAAACCCCTCGACGAGGAAATTATTTTAGAAAGTATCAAAAAGACAAAGTGTGCCATATCATGCGAGGAGCATAATATAATTGGGGGTCTTGGAGAAAGCATTTCTAGGTTAATATCAGAAAAACATCCAATTCCATTTAAAATTATAGGAGTAAATGACTCGTTTGGTGAAAGTGGAAAACCATTAGATCTACTAGAAAAATATAACCTTAATCCTGAGTCGATAAAAGAAGCAGCATTAGAGGTTATTGATAAAAAATGAATAAAGCCCTAATTTTATTATCCGGAGGTCAAGATTCAACCACTTGCTTATACTGGGCTAAAAAAAAATTTGATTCAATACAAGCGATAGGTTTTAACTATGGTCAAAGACATCTAATTGAATTAGATTTTGCAAAGAAAATATGTGATAAGGAAAATATCTCATTTGATATTATTTCACTGAAAGAGATTTTATCAAACTCAGCTCTTATTAATCCTCAAGAGGACTTAAATAAAAGTCATCCATCAAATCAAAATTTACCTAATTCATTTGTTCCAGGAAGAAATCTTCTTTTTCTATCAATAGCATCATCAATAGCATATAACAGAGAAATAGAAAATATTGTTATTGGTGTCTGTGAGACTGATTTTAGTGGATACCCTGATTGCAGAAATGAATTCATAAAGTCAATGAAAAAAACCATTAATTTAGCTACAGAGAAGTCAATAGAAATTCATACACCACTAATGAATCTAGATAAAGCAGAAACTTGGAAGTTAGCTAAAGATCTTGGGTGTATAGATACAATAATCAAGTCAACGATGACAGACTATAATGGTTCTAAAAATGAAAACGATTGGGGACTAGGAAATCTTGACAATCCTGCTAGTATTTTAAGACATAAAGGTTATCTTAAAGCAAAAAAAAATAAATGGATTTAAAATCAAATATAGTAGACCCTTACATAGGTCAGACTGCTGAAGGAAAAAAGATTGAATTTGAGTCAACTGATTCTATTGAGAAAGAAGAATTAAAAGTATTTAAATTCAATAGTACTAAACAGTACATAAAAATATATACAAAAGAATTTATAGCAGTGTGTCCATTTAGTGGACTTCCTGATGTAGCAAAAATTAAAATTGAGTACTATCCTGAAGGTAAGGTTGCTTTAGAGCTAAAATCTTTAAAATACTACCTAATAAGTTTTAAAAATGTTGGTATCTATCAGGAAGAAGTTACAAAAAGAATACACAATGACTTGAAAGAGATTCTTAAAACAAAAAAAATTAGAATAACCAGTAAGTATAATGTTAGAGGTGGACTCTATACTACTTGTATAGAAGGAAACTTATAAATAAGGACTACTTAGAGTATTTTCTCTTGAACCTATCGTAAAGAATTTGTTGCTTCCCATCAAGATTTACCTTTCTTCCTGTAATAAATGCATACTCAATTACACTAGACTTCATGTCTAGAATATCACCTTTTGATATTATTATATTCGCATCTTTACCTACCATAATTGTTCCTGTTACATTATCAATCCCTAAAATTTTAGCATTGTTTGATGTTATTAACTTTAAAGCTTCTTCTTTACCCAGACCATAACCAGCAGCAGTTCCAGCTAAAAACGGTAAATTTCTCTGAGAATGGAGTGATCCAGAAGCAGTTAATCCAACTAATACACCTTCTTTTTGTAATAAGTATGGTAATTTATATGGCAAATCAACATCCTCATGATTTCTAGAAGGAACTCTATGCAAATTATTTAAAAGAACAGGAAGATCATTTTCTAAAATAAAATCTATAGCATAAAGAGCATCATTTGCACCAACTAATACTAAATCATTAATCCCATGTTTTTGAAACATTTGAACAGATTCAATTATTTGTTCCCTTGACCCAACATGAAGATATATTTTCTTTTTTCCATTAAAGACATCAACCATAGCCTCCAACTTAAGATTAACTTCTTTATTTTCATCACCATTTAAGTTAAAATATGATCTGGAATCAATTAAGAATTTATTAATCATATCTACAGAAGACTTATAGTTTGGATTATCTCTAAAACTAGTTTGCCCTGACCACCTACTTGGAGGATATGTTTTTCGAGGCCACTTAACATGCATACCATCATCAATTTTATATGCCGCATCTTCCCAATTCCATCCTTCCATCATCATAATTGAAGAATTACCAGTAACAAAGCTTCCATCGGGAACCACCTGAGATAGTAGGATACCATTGTATCTAAATGTTGATATTACTTCAGAATCGGTATTAAAAGCAATTAAAGATCTAATATTAGAGTTAAGCTCACCTACTTCAGTATGATCAACAGTTGCCCTTACAGCAGATATATCCTCCAAACCAACTTTAGAATTAGGCAAGATAAGACCGGGGTAGAGATGACTTCCGTTTGCATTTATTTTAAGAAAATTATTATATGTGCCACTTTCAAGATCCAAATCTTCTGAGCTAACATCTGTTATCTTACCATTGTCAAAAGAAACAAATCCATTTTGTATAGTATTACCGTCACCAATATGTATGAAGGCATTATAAATCAATACTGGTTTAGTTTGATCATTTACAGGCTCAGGAACTTGAGCAAATAATTTAACATTTAATAAAACAAGAAATAGGATTAAAAACTTTTTCATATCATTAATTTAGTACATCACTAAGAAACTCATATTCAAATACATCATCACAATGTAATTCTACATCAACTCTTCTCATAGGAAATCTTCTATTAGATCCTGGGTTATCAGATCCTTTCATTTTTGAGATTATCCTTGCCCTTTCCTCCTTAATAGATTCTCTTAATTTAATATCTTGATCTATATCAAAATATACTTTTCCATCTACAATAGTTTTTGAAGGTTTAGTATAAATAGATAGAGGATGGTCAGTCCACAATACTAAGTCAGCATCCTTCCCTACCTTAATACTTCCAATTCTATCATCAAGATGGAGTAATTTTGCAGGATTAAGAGTAACTAATTTCAAGGCTTCAATTTCATCCATTCCACCATATTTAATTGATTTACCGGCTTCCTGGTTCAACCTTCTTGCCATCTCTCTACTATCAGAGTTTATAGCAGTAACTACTCCAGCCATAGCCATTAGAGCAGCATTATAAGGAATAGCTTCCTTAACTTCATTCTTGTATGCCCACCAATCAGAAAATGTAGATGCACCAACACCATGATCACTCATTTTGTCTGCAACTTTATAACCCTCTAAAATATGAGTAAAAGTAGCTACATTAAAATCAAACTGTTCAGCTACCTTCATCAACATATTTATCTCTGATTGAACATATGAATGACAAGTGATAAACATCTCTCCATTTAAGATATCTACAAGAGCATCTAATTCTAAATCTTTCCTTGGTTGAACTGAGTTAATTTTTTCTTTTTTTGATAAACTATTATAATTAGACCAATTGTCAGAGTAAATCTTAGCTCTGTTGAAAGCATCGACAAATACTTGCTCAACTCCCATTCTAGAATCTGGAAATCTTGTACTAGAAGGAGCTCTAGATCTTTTAACATTTTCACCTAAAGCGAATTTTATGTATTCGTCTGCACCCTCAACAAGCATTTCCTCAGGAGTTGATCCCCATCTTAATTTAATAATTGCAGATTGACCACCAATTGGATTTGCTGAACCATGAAGTAGCTGAGCGGTAGTTACCCCACCTGCTAATTGTCTGTAAATATTTACGTCTTCAGAATTCACAACATCTTTCATTCTAACTTCTGATGTTACACTTTGAGATCCCTCATTTACTCCAGTCAATGCAATATGTGAATGCTCATCTACAATTCCGGGTGTTAGATGCATTCCCTCTCCATTTATAATTCTATAATTACTTTCATCTACACTAAGATTTTGTCCAAAAGCTATAATCTTACCGTCCTCAATAATTACATCACAATTTTCAATATTTCCTTCTGCCTCTAAAGTCCATACATTTGCATTTTTTATAATAATATTTTCTTTAATCATTTTAGATTTTGATCCATACTCTACAAATGGAAAAATAATATCTCCTGTAATTTCATTATTATTTTGAGATATTCTTTTTCTTGCATTTATTTCAGTATTAGAATTAACTAAACTAGCATTCCACTCTATCCAATCTAAATTATTGGTCGTTCCTTTTCCCATAAACCTACCTTCAGACCAATATCCAGATAATTTATATTCACCAGATGAATTTTTATTTTTTGGCACAATAAATGATAAATTAATATTTAAGCCATCAATAATTAATTTTGATTTAATCTTTGTAGAATCTTCACCTGCTAGTTTAATTGAAGCTTTGTGATTATTATTATCTCCAGTAATCTCAAGAGAAAACTTTAATCTATCGTCTAAGTTAAGTTCATAAGTTCCAGAATAATTTTTATTATTATAAGTAGTAACTCTATTCCATATCCCTTTAGTCCAATTACTCAATATTTTTGATTCTTCACTGAAAAAATCTCTATCAGTAATAAAAAAATTTGCTAAGAATGATTTTTTAATTGATCCTAACTCATCATGAACATTCAAAAATTTAGAAGGATTATATGTTAAACTTTTTAATAAAACCTCTTTACTTACTCCACGATTTAATGATTTAATAAGATTTTTTTTAAAGTCACTTAAGTTGCTCAAACCATTTGTAGTAATTGAAAAGTCAATTCCTGCACTTTCTAAAAAGAAAAAATTAGATGGTGCTAACTCCCAATGTTTTAACTGAGAAAGACTTAGATTATTATTTTTAAAAGGATCATCAACATTATAAGCTTTCGGAAAATTGATTGGTACAATAAGCTTTGATTTATTCTTTTGTATTTCATTCAGCCTCTGATACTCATCCCCTGTTCCCTTAATTATAAAATTATGATTAATTTCTTTACCAACTTTTTGAGCTAGGAGAACTCTAATCTTATCTCTAACCTCAATAATTTTAGGAAGTGATTTATTATTATTTATTGCTTCCAAGGAAAGATTAACCTCATTGATTTTACCTTTATTTTGAAAATACCATTCAGCATCTAAGAAAGATTGTTTAAGTAAAGCAACTGCACCCATTAGAGAATTAGGATAATTTTGCTGTGTAGAACCCTTAGAGAAAGAATAGTGTGTTGAAGCTTTTTCTTTGATTACAATATTTTGCTCAACATCAGAATTTAAAGAAACAATAGCTCCTGTTCCTCTCATTATACCATCCATATTATGAGTTAGTACAGTTCCAAAGCCTATATTTCTTAATTCTTTTGATCTTTTTTCATCAAACTTTAAATTTTCAACAGAATTAACTTCTGGCTTTATTGATTCATTCCATGAAAAAGGGCCATTTTTATTAGATAACATTTGAGGATTAGTATAGCTTGACATCCAGTTTGATGAAGATCTCCTTCTTTCACTCTTTACAATAGCATAATCTGAGTATAGATCTATAAATGATGGATATATATGCTTTCCATTTAGATCAAAAACTCTTATTCCATCAGGCACATCAATACCAGATCCAACATCCTCTATAATGCCATTTTTAATAATTAATATTCCATTATCGATAGTGGTTTTATAATCTACATGAATTTTAGCATTTATAAATGCGTAATGATTATCTCTAACATCTTCAACTCCATTTATAGGAAATCCTTCCTGAGAATATGAATAAAATGAGCATAGGAATGTTAATAATAAAAAGAAAATTCTCATATTGGTTAATGTTTATTTAATTGGAATTTAAAAAAACTTATTGAAAAGTAAAATTAACGGCTTACTTTTCCTTTAATGAAGATAACAGACCTTTTGTTATCAGATGTTACTACAGATAATGATTTCCTAAAGACACCAGGTCTTCCTCTGGGATTATATTCTGCAACAATAAATCCCTCTTTTCCAGGTTTAATCTCTTTCTTTGACCAATCAGGAGTAGTACAACCACATGAAGGTTTAACTGTCAGAATTTGAATTGATTTTTTAGAATTATTAGTGAAAACAAACTTATGAGAAACTTTTCCACCCATCTCTTTAATTTCACCAAAATCAAATTCTCTCTCATTAAATTTAAGATCTTGTGAATTTGCTGAAAATACGAATGCAGCAAGAATTATAGTTAAAAAACTAATTTTCTTCATAATTCAAAAATATATAATTAATTATATGCAATCAATTAAACAATTGAATTAATTTTGAAATATGACAAGAATATTAACAGGCATACAAAGTTCAGGGAAGCCACATCTAGGTAATATTCTTGGTGCAATTAAACCGTCTATTGAATTATCAAAAAATTCTAAGAATGAGTCTCTGTTCTTTATAGCAGACCTTCATTCATTAATTAATATTAAAGACTCAAAAATAAGGAACGAAAATACATTAGCAGTTGCTGCTTCATGGATAGCAATGGGTTTTGATCATGATAAAAATTATTTTTATAGGCAATCTAAAATTACAGAGGTATGTGAGTTAGCTTGGTATTTAAATTGTTTCACACCCTATCCTATGTTATCTAACTCTCATTCTTTCAAAGACAAATCTGATAACTTATCAGATATTAATTCAGGATTATTTACATATCCAGTATTGATGGCTGCAGATATATTATTATATGACTCAGAAATTGTCCCGGTAGGAAAAGATCAGAAGCAGCATCTAGAAATTACAAGAGATATTGCCAAATCATTTAATCATAATTATGGAGAGACGTTTATAGTACCTGAAAGTAAAATTGATAAGAATGTACAGACAATTCCTGGAACTGATGGCAGAAAAATGAGTAAAACATATGAAAATACTATTGATATTTTTGCCGATGAGAAATCTCTTAAAAAACAAATTATGTCAATTGTAACTGATAGCAAAGGTCTTGATGATAAAAAGAACCCAGAGACATGTAACGTATTTAAAATATTTAAATTAATTGCAAGTGAAGTTGAAGTTAAGGAAATGGAAAAAAAATACACTGAAGGTGGATATGGATACGGTCATGCTAAAACTCATTTATTAAATCTTATTTTAGAATTATATAGTGATGAAAGAAAATTATATTCTGAATTGATTCAAAATAAAGATCATCTTTATAATATTTTAGAGAAAGGAGAAAGAAAAGCAAAAATTATTGCAGAAGAAGTTCTTGTTAGAGTAAGGAGTAGGCTTGGGTATTAATTAGATATGCAATCAGATAAAAAAAATCTTTTAGAGATATCAAAGGCTGAGGCTAATAAATGGATCCGTTATGGACTCAAAAAAAATGAAGAAGAAGAGGTTAATAATCTACTTTTAGTAGGAAATGAAGATATTCTTATGGAGAGCTTCCACAAAAAGCTTGAATTTGGTACAGGAGGAATGAGAGGTCTTATAGGTATAGGAAGTAACAGAATAAATTCTTACACAATATCTTTAGCTACTCAAGGATTATGTAATTACTTAAATAAAGTTATTGATGGAAATAAATCTGCAGTCATAGCATATGATAGTAGAAGGTTCAGTAAAGAATTTGGAAATCAAACAGCAAAAATCTTCTCAGCAAACAATATTAAATCTTATATTTTTTCAGATTTAAGACCAACTCCAGAGTTATCATTTGCTGTTAGAGAGTTAAACTGTTCTTGTGGAATAGTCATCACAGCTTCTCACAATCCTAAGGAATATAATGGTTATAAAGTTTATTGGAATGATGGAGGTCAAATAACATCTCCACACGATAATAATATTATCTCTGAGGTTGAAAAAATAACTGATTTTAACCAAATAAATTTTAATTTTAATAGTGACCTTATTGAAGAAATTGATAATAAAATTGACAAAAAATATATTGAAAAAATTCAAGATTTATCAGTTTATGATAATTCCAGATCGAAATTAAAAATTATTTTTTCTTCTCTTCATGGTACAGGGATTACTCAGATTCCTAACGCATTAAATGCTTTTGGTTTCAAAAATATCAGTAGTGTAAAGAGTCAAGAATTACCGGATCCAGAATTTTCAACAGTTACATCTCCAAATCCTGAAGATTTAGATGCTCTAGATTTGGGAATAAAAAAATTAAAAAAAGAGAAAGCAGATATACTTCTTGCTACAGATCCAGATTCAGATAGAGTTGGAGTAGCATTATACGACAAGGAAAAAATTAAAATATTAAATGGCAATCAACTTGCCTCATTAATTGTATATTATTCCTTAATAAATCTAGACATAAATAAGTTGAGTAAACCTCCATACGTTGCTAAAACTATAGTAACAACGAGATTAATTGATGAGATAGCAAGAAGTTATGGGGTAAAATCCTATTCTACACTTACAGGTTTTAAGTATATAGCTGAACTAATAAAAAATAAAAATGCAGAAAAGTTTATAGCAGGTGGAGAGGAAAGTTATGGTTATCTTGTAAATGATTTTGTCAGAGACAAAGACGCAATTATTTCATGTGCTTACATATGTGAAATTGCTAATTGGGCTAAAGACAATGGTAAATCTTTAAATGATATTCTAGAAGAAATTTATGATACATATGGTTTTTTCAAAGAAAAACTATATACCATCAAAATGGAGGGGATTTCAGGAAGTAATAGAATAAATGATATTATGGAAAAATATAGAAGTACTCCACCACTAAAAATATTTGACGATAAGGTTAAAGAAGTAATTGACTATAATAAGAGAGTAAAAAACCCAATAATTAATGTTAAATCAAATGTTATTCAATTAATTTCAGAAAAAAATTATTCTATAACTTTGAGACCATCTGGAACAGAACCAAAAATTAAGTTTTATTTCAGTTTATCTGGTGATAATAGTGAAGAAAATAAAAATAAATTATCTAATCTTATTGATAAAGAAATTTTAAATATCAAAAGTAACTATGAGTAGTTTAAATAACTTGTCTTCTTGGAAAGAGATTGATAATCATTCTAATAAGATTATAGAAAAATCCTTAAATGAGATCTTCATGGAAGATAAGGATAGGTTCAATAAATTTTCTATTCTAGAAAATGATCTACTTCTAGATTTTTCAAAAAATCATATAGATGATAAAATGATGGGATTATTTTCTCAACTATTGGTTGACATTGATCTCAAAGGTAAAATACACGATTTATTTAATGGTGAAAAGATTAATACCTCAGAAAACAGATCTGTATTACACTTTCTCTTAAGAGGCACCTATACTTCAAAAACTAAAGAATTATATGAAAATGATGTAAAAAAAGGTCTTAAAAAATTAAAATTATTTTCAAAAAAATTCCAAAATGGGGAGATAATAGGTTATTCTGGAAAAAAAATTAAAAATGTTATTAACATCGGTATTGGGGGATCTGACTTAGGACCAAAAATGATATGTGAGGGATTAAAATATTATTCTAATAGAAGTGTAAATAATTATTTTATATCTAATGTCGATCCCAGCAATCTTTCTGAGGTATTACTTAATATCAATCCTGAAGAATCAATTTTTATTATTTCATCAAAATCTTTTGGTACTATTGAGACACTAAAGAATGCGAATATTTGCAAAAATTGGTTTAAGGATAAGTCTAAAAACAATCAGAATCTAAAAAAGCATTTTTTTGGAGTAACTGCTAATAGAAAAAAAGCAAAAGCATTTGGTATAGAAGAAAATAATATTTTCCCCATCTGGGACTGGGTTGGCGGAAGATACTCTTTATGGTCATCAGTAGGTTTACCTATTATATTAAAAATTGGATATGAAAATTTTGAAATGTTACTTAATGGAGCAAATGAAATTGACAATCATTTCAGAGAAAAGCCTTTTGATAAAAATATTCCTGTAGTTCTAGCATGTTTAGGTATTCTATATAATAATTTTCATAATTGTGAGACGCATGCCATATTCCCTTATGACGATTACCTAAAATATTTACCAATGTATTTACAACAAGCTGATATGGAGAGTAATGGAAAAAATATATCAAAAGATTCATCAGAAGTAAATTATAACACTGGCCCTATATTATGGGGAGATGTGGGAACAAATGGACAGCATTCTTTTTTCCAACTTATTCATCAAGGTACCAAAAAAATCCCTTGTGATTTTATTGGCTTTGTAAACTCTAATAATGAAAAAGAAGAATTACATGAAATATTACTATCCAATATGGTTGGTCAGACGATGGCCCTAATGAAAGGGAAAAATATTCTAGAGGTAAAAGAAGAACTTGGAGATGAGAGTAAGTATACTAATTATGAAATTATTAAAAATTCTAAGGTTTTTAAAGGCAATAAGCCTTCAAATACAATACTATTCGATAAGCTAACTCCATATAATCTTGGTAGATTGATTGCTATTTACGAACACAAAATCTTTGTTCAAGGATGTATATGGAATATCAATAGCTTTGATCAGTGGGGAGTAGAATTGGGAAAGGTATTATCTGATGAAATTTATGAAAAAATTAAAAATAAAGATAGATCTGATATTGATAATTCAACAAAAGGTCAACTAGACTTTATAGAAAAGTTTAGGCAATAATAAATCCTGCAATATTTCCAGTCAAAAGAGTAGCTAATGTTGCGGCTAACAACGCTCTTAAACCTAATTTTGATATATCCTTTTGTCTAGACTGAGCCATAGAACCAATACCACCAATTTGAATAGCAATTGAAC
The DNA here is from genome assembly GCA_038113315.1 of Flammeovirgaceae bacterium. Classification (GTDB taxonomy): domain Bacteria; phylum Bacteroidota; class Bacteroidia; order Cytophagales; family MED-G16; genus MED-G16. The sequence goes on from JAYNOQ010000006.1 coordinate 28,058, forward strand.
TAAAATTTGCAAATCCACATAGCGCGTATGTTGATATTAAAATTGACTTTTCAGATAGAAGACCAGCTGTTTTCATCTCAGCTAAATTTACATAAGCTATGAATTCATTAAGAACAAATTTTTGACCAAGAAGACTGCCTACCAATACCGTTTCATTCCAATCAATACCGATCATAAATGCAAATACTCTAAATACTTGACCTAGAAGAAACTCCATTGATAGTTTATTGAACTGACCATTTGAAGAGGCTTTGATCCATTCATTAATAGAAGTAATATCTCCAAAAAACTCTAAAAAGTAATTAAGCATATATACTACAGCTAGAAACGCCAATAACATAGCTGCTATATTCAAAGCTAATTTTAATCCATCTGAAGCACCTTTTGCCAAGGCGTCTATTGCATTTGACCCTAAATCTTCTTTAGATAAATCTAAGTTTTTATTGATACTATTATTCTTTTCTTCAGGTTGAAAAATCTTAGACATCACAATTCCTGCTGGGGCATTCATTATAGATGCGGTCAGGAGTATTGTAGCAAATTTTAAGGACTCATCAGAATCTGCACCTCCTAACAAGGCAACATAAGCAGCAAAAACTCCTCCAGCTATAGTTGCCATCCCACCTGTCATCAAACACATTAATTCAGATTTTGTCATATTTTTTATATATGGTTTAACTAATAGAGGAGCCTCTGTCTGGCCTAAAAAAATATTTCCAGCTGCAGATAAAGATTCAGCTCCAGATAATTTCATAGTCTTTGACATAACCCAAGCGATAGATTTAACAATTACCTGGAGAAAGCCCATATAATATAAAAAAGCACTTATTGCTGAAAATAAGATTACAACAGGAAGAGCAGAAAAAGCAAATCCATTAAAAGATGCATCTGGAAATAGAAAAAGTGTTCCCTCTTTTGAAAAACCAATTAATAAAACAAAGAACTTACTTATACTACTAAATATTGATTCAATAAAAGGGACGTTAGTAATTAATATTGCAAAAATTAATTGTAGTAAAATTCCTGAAAGAACTAATCTCCAATTTATATTTCTTTTATCTGAAGATAATAAGTAGGCAATAGATATAATAAAAATAAAGCCAATGATAAATCTGATTAAATCCATTAATTTCTTCTTTTAATTTCATCTCTAACTCTAGCTGCAAACTCATAATTTTCTTCAGCAATTGAATCAGTTAATTTTTTATTAAGTTCCTTAACTGAAAAATCTTTTAATGTTTTAACTTTTCCATCATCGTTAACTTTTTTATCTACTTCTGCCTCATCAAAAATTATTCCAGCCTCATCTAATACCCTCTCATCAACATATATATTTGCTTTATATCTTATAGCAATTGCAATCGCATCAGATGGTCTTGCGTCTATACTGTGTTTTTTAGTAGAATCTGATATAATTATTTTAGAGAAAAATACTCCGTCTTTAATATCAGTTATAAGAACTTCATTAACTACGAAATTTATTTTTTTCAAGAAAGATTTGAAAAGATCATGTGTCATTGGTCTATTAGGAATTATTTTTTCTATTTCCATAGCAATAGATTGAGCTTCAAACATGCCAATAATTATGGGTAACCTCCTATCCCCTTTATTTTCTTTTAAAACTAAAGCAAAAGATCCAGTTTGGGAATCGACACTAGATGATAAACCTAAAATATCTAACTTGACTTTTTTCATTCTAACCTAGAGAGTTTATAATTTTAGGTACTACCTCAAAAGCATCACCAACTATACCGTAATCAGCAGCTTTAAAAAAAGGTGCTTCGGGATCATTATTTATTACAATAATGGTTTTTGAAGAATTAACACCTGCTAAATGTTGAATAGCACCTGAAATTCCAATTGCAAAATAAATTTTTGGGGATATTTTTAAACCAGTTTGTCCAACGTGCTCATGATGTGGCCTCCAGCCAGCATCAGAAACTGGTTTACTACACGCAGTGGCCGCATTTAATTTTTTCGCAAGATCTTCTATCATTTGCCAATTTTCTGGACCTTTTAGACCTCTACCAGCAGAGATTACTACATCTGCATCATTTAGAGAAATTTCTTCCTCAATAAATTTTTGTTCTAATATCTCAAAACTTGAGTTTTCAGAAACCTTAGAATCAACTTTTATTATATCAGCTTTTTTCTCGAAATCTTGTGACTCAACAATATTTTTATTCAACAAATAGATACATGAATCATTATTATTAATCATGTGTGACTCAGCTTTTCCAGTAAAAATAGAACAGGAAATTTTACCATTCTTCTCTATTTTTAATACATTAGAAGCAATAGGAAAATTTAACTTAGTTGAAATTTTAGAAGACAATTCTTTAAATGTATTTGAACTTGGAGACAAAATAGTTTTAATACCATTGTTGTTAATTAACTCTTCAATAGCAGAATAGTTATTGAAATCATCTATTATAAATATTTTATCAAAACCTTTACTGCCTAATGATGATATATAGGATTCATCATCATTTGAAGTAAGACCATAAACTTCATTTTGCAATTCATTTGCTATAGTTGCAGCCTGAGAAGATGACTCACTTATTGTATTCTTATTAAATTCTATAAAAACTAGAGTTGACATTATAAATTTTTAAGTTTTAGTTCATCAATTAGTAACTCTAAATTATCCTTATCAATATATTTTATCTCTTCTTTTTCTGGAGGAAGCGTATACTTATCGAGCTTTAAAGACGCTTTGACTTCAATAGGTTCAATGACAGATAATTCCTTTGATCTAGCGTTCATTATACCTCTCATATTTGGAATTTTCCATTCTGCAATAGGTTCCTGACAACCTAATATTAAAGGGAGTTTTGCTTTTATTTTTTCTATGCCAGAATCAGTTTCTCTCTTAATTATCACACTTTTATCATTCTCAAGATCTAAATATGTCACAGGATTGAAAGTCTGAATATTAAGAATAGAACCCGATAAATAATGAACTAATCCAGAATTATAGTCAATTGATTCTTTACCCATTAATATTAAGTCAAAATTATTTTTATTGATAAAGCTAGCGATATTGTGTGCTACAAAATTTGAGTCAATAGGCTCTGAATTAATTCTATATGCCCTATCCGCGCCAATAGCTAACCCTTTCCTTAACAAGGGATCATTTTCTGATAGGCCAACATTAATTATACTTATATCAATTTCACTGTTTTTTTCTTTTAACTCAACAGCCCTTGCTAGAGCATAATCCTCATAGGGACCAATAATAAATTGAATATTTTCTTTATTAAATTTATTATCTTCAGTAAATGAAACCTTTGAAGTTGTATCAGGCACACAAGAAACACAAACTAATATTTTCATAATTTAAATTTAGAATGGATCGTTTCCATTGTCAGAGTTGAAACCATTATTTGCTTTACTTTGAAACTTTTTAACTTCATTATCATCTAAAGATGACATGTCTGCAAATTTTGCAAATCTTTCTATAAATTTTAATTTAACCTTTCCTGTTGGACCATTTCTATTTTTTCTGAGTAATATTTCAGCTACACCTGCAGTTAAGTTTCCATCTTCATCTTCAGTGATATCATATCTATCTGCCCTATAAATAAACAATACCATATCAGCGTCTTGTTCAATTGATCCTGATTCTCTCAAATCAGATAAAACAGGTCTTTTATCTCCACCTCTAGTTTCTACTGCTCTACTCAACTGTGAAAGAGCTAATACAGGAACATTTAACTCTTTAGCTATTGCCTTTAAAGATCTTGAAATAGAGGCAATTTCTTGTTCCCTATTCCCAGAAGATTTACCATATTCTCCTGTCATAAGCTGTAAATAATCAACAATAATACATTGAATATCATGTTGAGATTTTAATCTTCTTGATTTTGCCCTTAGTTCAAGAATACTTAGAGCAGGTGTGTCATCAATAAAAATTTTTGCATTATTTAGTTGGTCAGTTTTATGAAGAAGCTGCTGCCACTCATAATCTTTTAAATTACCTTTCTTAATCTTATCACTATCCAGCTCAGCTTCAGAAGAAATTAATCTATTCACAATTTGTAAAGAAGACATCTCAAGAGAGAAAATTGCAACAGGTTTTTCGTGGTCGATAGATGCATTTCTCATCATTGATAATACGAATGCTGTTTTACCCATAGATGGTCTACCAGCAATAATTACTAAATCAGAAGGTTGCCATCCAGAAGTTATATTATCTAAATCTATGAAACCTGATGGTACACCAGTTATTCCATCTTTCCTAGACTTTTTTGATTCTAATTCATCTATTGCTTCCTTCATTAATCCCTTTACCTGAGAATAATTTTTTCTAATATGAGACTCAGAAATATCAAACAATGATTGTTCGGTATGATCGAGAAGATCAAAAACATCAGTTGTATCTTCATAAGCTTCTTTTTGAATTTCTCCTGATACTTCAATTAGTTGTCTTTTTATGGATTGTTCTAATATAATCCTAGCATGATATTCAATATTTGAAGCCGAGTTAACTCTAGTAGTTAGTTGAGTTACATAGTATGCGCCTCCAACAAAATCTAACTTACCGTTTTTTTTAAGTTGATTTGTTACAGTTAATAAATCAACAGGCTCAGAGTTATTAAATAAATCTATAATAGCATTATAAATTTCTTTATTTGCATCTTTATAAAAATTATCAGGTTTTAATATATCAATGACATCTGTTAAGGCATCCTTCTCAAGCATCAAAGCTCCTAAAACAGACTCTTCAAGATCTAAAGCTTGAGGTGGTAACTTACCAAGATCTAATTCATTTGCAAGGCCTATATTTCTTCTAGAAGTAGATATATAATTTTTATTTTCTTTCACTTTATTTTTTGAACAAACCTATATAAAATTTGAGTGTTGAATGAGAAATTAAATCTTTACTTTTCCATATATTATCAACAAATTAAAGTTATTGAAATTAAATTGTTCTCAGCATTAATTATTTATAATTTTGAGGGACATGGACCTGAAAAATAAAAAAAATATTCATATAATTTCTATAGGTGGTAGCGTGATGCATGATTTAGCAATTAATCTTAAAAAAAATGGATATAATATTACAGGAAGTGATGATATAATTTATGACCCGTCTAAAACAAGACTTAAAAAAAATGGAATATTACCAAAAAAATTAGGCTACTCAAAAGTTAATATTCACAGTAAAATTGACTTAGTGATAACTGGAATGCATACCAAAATAAATAATGTAGAATTACTTGAGTCAAAAAATAAAAATATCCCTATTCTATCTTACCCCGAGTATATAAATATCCTTAGTGAAAATAAACATAGGATAGTAATTGCAGGAAGTCATGGAAAAACAACAATAACGTCGATGGTAATGCATGTTCTTAGAGATAACAATATAAAATTTGACTATGTAATCGGAGCAAAAACAAGAAATTTTAATAGTAATATTTCAATATCAGATAATCCATTAATAATAATTGAAGGTGACGAATATTTAACTAGCCCATTGGATAAAACACCTAAATTTTTAAAGTACAATCATCATATTGTACTAATTAACGGTATTGAGTGGGACCATTTTAATGTATTTAAAAGTTTAAAAAAATATAAAGAACAATTTCAAAAATTAATTGAGATGACACCTAAAGGTGGTGAGATAATTTATTATGAAAATGATGAATCAATTACTGAAATTTTAAATAATCATCATGATGAAAATATTGTTTTAAGACCTTACAAAATTGAAAAATTCACAAATAATAAAACTAGTTCATTTATATATGACCAAAGTAATAAAAAAATTAAGTTAAAAATTTTCGGTAAACATAATATGCAAAATCTTGCAGGTGCTAAAATAATATGTGAGCAACTTGGAGTTAAAACAGATGATTTTTACAAATCTATTTCATCATATAAACTTCCTCATAGAAGACTTCAGATAATTTCTGATAAAAAAAATAAAATTTTCAGGGATTTTGCTCATTCACCATCAAAATTGATGGCTACTATAAACGCAGTTAAATTACAATACTCCGATAAACTATTAAGTGTATATGAACTTCATAGTTCAAGTAGTTTTGATTTTACATTTTTAAAAAATTATAAAGATACTCTAGATGAGTCTGATTTTTCAGTAATTTATATTTCAGAAAATAACCTAAATAAATTTTCTAAAGAAATTGATGAAAATATGATTAAAAATATATTCAATGAAAAAAAACTTGTTCTAATTTCTAATAAAAAGGAATTAGATAAGTTTATAAATAATTCTAAATATAAATCTTACAATAAATTATTAATGTCTTCTGGAAATTTTGATGGCTATAACATTGGAGAATAAAAGTTATGAAAATACATAAATCAACTGTAGTTTTTGATATTGAAACAACTGGCTTAGATATCATAAATGATAGAATAATTGATATATCTCTAATAAAAATAAATCCTGATAATTCTAGAGAAGAAAAAAACTTTAGAGTAAATCCTGAAAAAAAAATTTCTAATGAAAGCAGTAGCGTTCATGGAATAAAAGATGAGGATGTCGTTGAACTAAAACCCTTTAAAAATTATGCTAAAGAAATTTTTGATTTTATTAAAGGTTGTGATCTAGCTGGTTTTAATATTTTAAAATTTGATTTACCAATTTTGATTGAAGAGTTTATTAGATGTGATTTAGAACTATCCTTAGATAAGGTTAAAATCATTGATGCACTGAGAATTTATCATTTAATGGAAAAAAGAAATTTAAGCTCAGCTTATAAATTTTATTGTAATAAAAATTTAGAAAATGCTCATAATTCATATGCAGATACTAGCGCTACCTTAGAGATTATTGAGAAACAAATTGAAAAGTACAACCAATCAGAAGTTATCGATAACAAAGGAAATGTATTAGGTAAAATTTCGAATAGTATAGATTCCATTGGTTCAATAATAAATAATAATATTGTTGATATATCTGGAAGAATTATCTTGAATTCAGATAAAAAAGAAATATTTAATTTTGGAAAGTATAAAAACCAGATAGTATCAAATGTATTTAAATCTAATCCAGAATACTATCACTGGATTATGAAAAGCGATTTTCCTCAACATACTAAAAAAAAATTTACTGAAATAAAACTGAGAGGTATTAGTTGATTTTAATTAATCTTTTGTCTTCAGAAATAATATTTATAAATATTTCTTTAAAATTAATTTCAATTAAATCCTTACAAATCTCCGGCCATTCTATAAAACAATAATTTCCAGAATATATATAGTCAATAAAATCAATTTCTATTAATTCTTGTATTGATTTTATTCTATAGAGATCAAAATGATAAACTTTAAAATCATTATTTATTTGATACTCATTAATCAAGTTAAAAGTAGGACTCAAAACTTTTTCTTTTATTTTAAGTTTTTTACAAATTAATTGAATAAGTGTTGTTTTACCTGATCCTAAGTCACCATTAAATAAAATGATCTTAGAAGAATTTTTATCTAAAATATTTTCAATTACTTCATTATAGTCATCAAATCTATTTATTTCAAAATTTAACATATCATATATTTTTTGGACTTAACTCGATAAATGGGATTATCATCTCCTCCATAGATATTCCTCCATGCTGAAATGTATTATTATAATTTTTTAGATGATAATTATAATTTGTAGGATATAATAGGTATTGATTTTCTGTTGCAAAAATATACTTATTAAAAATATTTACTTTAGGTAAAAAAACTTCTTCACCATTTTCAACCATATATAATTTCAACTCATCTGAATTTATATTTTTTCCATTCTTGAATCTTATATTATTATTAACATCCTTATTAGCTTTAATTTTTACTGGTTTTTCAACTCTTATAGTTCCATGATCAGTAGTCAAGAAAATTTTTATGTTTTTTTTGGATGATAAATACTTCATAAGATCGTTAAATGATGAATTATCGAACCATGAAGATGTGAATGATCTAAATGACTTTTCATCATAAACAAGGTTTCTAAAAACTTTACTATCAGTCTTTGAATGAGATAACATATCAATAAAATTGAATACAACTGAACTGAAGTTATAGTTATCTAATTTTGAAATATTTTTAATAAACTTAGATCCATCTTCATAAGATATAATTTTGCTATATGAATGCTTAATATCAATATTATTCCTTTTAAAATTATTATCTAGAAAATAATATTCGTTATTATTTAGGCCATTAGATTTATCAGACCATAAATCAAATTCATCTTTATTCATTTGGTAAGGGGTAAGGCCTGAAAAGATAGAATTTCTTGAGAACTCAGTTGTCGTTGGTAAAATTGACATAAAAGGTTTCTCTTCTTTAATAAAAAAATATTTAGATAATTTATCTTCTAATACTTTCCACTGATCATATCTCAAATTATCAATAAGTATAAAAAATACTTTTTCATCATTGATATTAGGGAAAATTTTTTCTTTAAGTAAATCATTAGAAAGTAATGGTTTATCAACATTATTTGAACCCCAATTGGAGTAGTTTTCTATTATAAATTTTGAAAATTCTTTATTTGCCTCATATTTCTGTTTTGTAAGCATTTCAAGTATTTGATTGTCATCACTCCTATCCAAAGAGATCTCCCAATCAATAATTTTTAAATAGGTTTTATACCAATCTCTATGATCTTTATTATTCTTTATCATGTCAGATAGTTCATTGAAAAAACTTACATAATCTGATTTTAATTTATTTTGAATGATAAGAGAATTTTCTAGTACTTTTTTAACTGAAATTAGTAATTGATTGGGGTTTAATGGTTTCAACAAATAGTCACTTATTTCTGATCCAATAGCCTCATTCATTAAATCTTCTTCCTCATTCTTAGTTATCATAATTATTGGAACTGAGCTTGAATTATTTTTAATATCTGAAATTAAATTAATGCCTGACTTGCCTGGCATATTCTCATCTATTAAGATTAAGTTATAATCATTATTTGATTCTATATATTCTACTAATGAAAATGGATTATTGAATGATTCTACTATATAATTTTTTTCTTCTAAGTATAAAATGTAAGGCTTTAATAATTCAATTTCGTCATCTACCCACAAAATCTTATATCTTTGCATTTCTAAAAATTATAAATCAAATATAAATTAGTTTATAATGAAAAATCTTGATTTTAAAATCAAAAAGATAGCTGAAATATTTGACGCCAAACTTATTGGGAATAAAGAAGTCAAAATAACTGGAATAAGTGATATAGAAAACGCTGAAAAAGGAGACATTACATTCTTAAGCAATGAGAAGTATAAAAAGTATTTAGATTCAACCAAAGCATCAGCTGTAATTATAAATAAAGAAGTTGAATTACCTAATAATTCAAAATTAACTTTTTTAGTAGTTAAAGATTCTTACTTATCCTTCGCATTATTACTTTCTGAAATTGAAAAATTAAATATTTCAAGAAAAATTGGAATTGAAAGTCCATCACATATTAATAAAAAATCAAAAATTGGAGAAAATATATACTTAGGTGCCTTTAGTTATGTAGGTGAAAATGTAACTATAGGCGATAATTGTAAAATCTATCCTTATTCATATATTGGAGATAATAGCAAAATAGGTAATGACACAATTATATATCCTGGGGTTAAAATTTATAATTCTTCTATGATTGGAGATAAATGTATAATACATGCTAATGCAGTAATAGGTAGCGACGGATTTGGTTTTGCACCCTCAGAGGATGGTTCATATTCTACTATTCCTCAAGTTGGTAATGTAATTATTAAAAATAATGTGAGCATAGGCTCAAATACTGTTATTGATAGAGCCACACTAAATTCTACAATTATAAATGAGGGTGTTAAATTAGATAATCTTATTCAAATAGGTCACAATGTTGAAATCGGGGAAAATACAGTTATTGCTGCCCAATCTGGTATATCTGGTTCAACATCAATTGGAAAAAATAGTATGTTGGGTGGTCAAGTAGGGATTGTAGGGCATCTTAAAATGGGTGATAATATTAAATATGGTGCTCAGTCAGGAGTAACAAAAAATATGAAAGGTAATCAGACAGTTATTGGTTATCCAGCCATGCCAAAGGAAAAATATATTAAATCATATATAATATTTAAAAAATTACCTTCAATTGAAGAAAAAATTAAAAAAATAGAAGAAAAATTATATAATTTGCAATCAGAATGATAAATTTTCAAAGAACTATTAATGAGGAAGGGAATTTAGAAGGTATAGGTCTTCATACAGGAAAAAAGTCAAAATTAAAGTTTGTACCTGCCGTAATAAATCATGGAATTAAATTCCAAAGAATTGATTTAGATGGAATGCCAATTGTAGATGCTGATGTTAATAATGTTATTGCTGTTGAAAGGGGAACTACTATAAAACAAAATGATGCTACTATATCAACTGTTGAACATCTTCTTGCTGCAATTGTTGGTTTACAAATTGATAATATCTTAATTCAAATAGATGGTGAAGAAATTCCAATTTTAGATGGTAGTTCCAAATATTTTATTGAATGTCTTGAAAAATGTGGTTTAAAAACACAAGATGCGGCTAGAAAATACATTGAAATATCTGAAAAAATCACTTATAATGATGAAGAAAATAATGTAGAAATATCAATATATCCCCATAATGACTATAGAATTACATCGATGGTTGATTATAATTCAGAGATTTTAGGTAGTCAGCATTATACCCTAAATCAGATATCAAATTTTAAAAAAGATGTATCCGATGCGAGAACCTTTTGTTTTCTACATGAAATTGAAGATTTATTTAAAAAGAATTTGATTAAAGGAGGAGACTTAGATATTGCTATAGTAATTGTTGATAAAGTTATTGATGAAAAAAAACTCAAAGAGATTTCTCAGTTATTAGGCAAAAAAAATATTAAAGTTGATAAACAAGGAATTCTTAATAATATTAAACTAAAATATAATAATGAACCTGCAAGACATAAGTTATTAGATATTATTGGTGATTTAGCTCTTGTTGGAAGGCCAATAAAAGGTCATATAATTGCTGCTAGACCAGGTCACAAGTCAAATATTGAATTTGCTAAAATTCTGAAAAACTTTATTAAAAAAAGAAATATTAACGCACCTAAATACGATCCTAATCAAAAACCTGTATTTGATATAAATGGTGTAAAGAATATTATGAAACATAGATACCCTTTCCTACTAGTAGATAAGATTACTTATCTTGATGAATCTGAGGTAGTAGGAGTTAAAAATGTTACTGTAAATGAAGATTTTTTTAATGGACACTTTCCAGGAAACCCAGTGATGCCAGGAGTTCTTCAAATTGAAGCATTAGCTCAAGTTGGTGGAATACTTGTGATGAATTCAATTGAAGAACCAGAAAAACATATCCCCTATCTAGCTGGAATTGAAAATTTTAGATTCAGAAAAATGGTAAATCCTGGTGATACATTAGTTATGAGATTAAGATTTATAGCACCTATCAAAAGAGGTATCGCAAAAATGAAAGCTGAAGCTTTCGTCGGTAATAATTTAGTTAGTGAAGGAAATATGACTGCAACAATAAGTAGAATTAATGAGTAATAATTATCTTCATCCAGACTCAAAAATTGGTAAAAACACTAAATTAGAACCATTTAGTTATATTGATGCTGACGTAGAGATTGGTGATAATTGTTGGATTGGTAATAATGTTACAATTTA
>JAYNOQ010000006.1:39826-41354 GCA_038113315.1 Flammeovirgaceae bacterium
AAATATGCTATTATAGGTGGAGGAACATTAGTCCATCAGTTTGTTAAGATAGGAGAACATTCTATGATAGCTGGAGGATCTCTTATAAGAAAAGATGTTCCACCTTTTTGCAAAGCTGGTAAAGAACCTTTAAGTTTTAGAGGAGTGAACTCTATTGGATTAAAAAGAAGAGATTTTTCAAGTGAACAAATTAACAAAATTCAAAATATTTATAGAATTCTTTATTTAGAAGGAAGAAATAATTCTCAAGCAATTGAGAAAATTGAAAAAGATATATCAAAGTCTTACGAGAAAAACACAGTATTAAATTTCATCAAAAATAGTGAAAGAGGTATAATTAAAGGTTTACTTGATTAAATCTATGGAAATTACCTTAAGTAACGTCTCTAAAAGTTTCGGATCAAATAAAGTTATAGAGAAATTCAGTTATTCCTTTAATAATGGCATATATGCAATTTTAGGAAAAAATGGATCAGGAAAATCAACATTACTGAAAATTATAGGTAATCTAATCTCCCAGTCTTCTGGAAAGGTAATTTATGATATTAAAAAAAATTATGATGTAACAAAGACAATATTTTTTTGTGCTCCATATCAAGAATTAATATCTGAGCTGACAGTTAAAGAATTTTTAAAATTTCATTTTAAGTTTAGGAATCCAACTAACAACTATAATAATATTCTAAAAGAATTTAAATTAGATTCATATGTAAACCATCAAATAGAAAATCTTTCTTCTGGTTCAATTCAAAAATTAAAACTGGTAATCTCGTTTTTTTCAGATTCAGAATTTATACTTCTTGATGAACCTACTACAAACTTAGATCATGAGGGAAAGAAAACTTATTTAAAAGTTCTCAAAGAATTATCTAGTAAGAAAGTAATAATTATAGCAACTAATGACAAAGATGATTACCTGACAGGTAAAACTTCAATTATAAACTTAGATAAATAGTATATATAAAAGCTATTCTTTAATAAAATCGAATATCCAATTTCCATCTTTAAGACCACCAACTACAGTGAAACTTGCCCTCAAAGTAGTTTGAGTTACAGAAATACTCATTACAACATTATCTGATCTTAATAATTTACCCTTATCATTATTTTGGAATTGCCAATTTCCAGAGTTTGGCCATACATCAGCATCTATAGAATTTGTAGTTGCATAACTACCTCCACTTTTAGTGCCACCTGAAAAAGTTAGTGTTAAGTCTTTAAAGTCAGAAATAATGGTACCATCTTTAACAGCAGATGACTCATTTTTAAGGATCCATTTTCCATTAAGTAGATTTGCTTGTATATCTAACGGATCTTGAGGTTCTGGTTCTGGATCAACACTATTACATGCAAAAAGAAGTGATAAAGTGAAAGTTATATTATAAATAAATTTTTTCATGTCTCAAATGTAAAATATAATTTTAATTCTATGTAATTAAATATAAAAAAAAGGTCATCTTTTGATGACCTTTTTCTTTGATAAAATATTAGTCTAGAAATTTAATTTTAAAGAAAAGTTTAAAGTTCT
>JAYNOQ010000007.1:0-18481 GCA_038113315.1 Flammeovirgaceae bacterium
AAAGAAGCATTTAGAATGATGAAGGATAAGACTATAGTATGTAATATTGGTCATTTTGATAATGAGATTGACATGAACTGGTTAGAAACTAATTTTTCTGAACAGAAAACTACTATAAAACCCCAAGTTGACTCATATAGAATATCAGAGGATAAAGAAATTATTATTCTTGCTGAGGGGAGACTTGTTAATCTTGGTTGCGCAACCGGTCATCCAAGTTTTGTAATGAGTAATTCATTCACTAATCAAGTATTAGCTCAAATAGAGCTTTGGAATAATGCTGATAAATACGAGAATAAAGTATATATGCTACCTAAGAACTTAGATGAAATGGTTGCAAAACTACACCTAGATAAACTTGGAGTTGAGCTTGAAGAATTATCTGAAGATCAAGCTAGTTATATTGGTGTTCAAAGGCAAGGGCCATTTAAACCAGAATATTATAGATATTAAGCCTTTAAAGGCTCTATAGAAACAAAAGATTTATTGTTTGACTTCTTTTTAAAAGTTACAATACCATCAACTTTTGCATGTAGTGTATGATCTTTTCCAAGGTAAACATTTTCACCTGGGTGGTGCGCTGTACCTCTTTGTCTTACAATTATATTACCAGCCTGAGCTAATTGTCCACCAAATATTTTTACACCTAGTCTTTTTGAATGTGATTCTCTACCGTTTTTTGAACTACCAACTCCTTTTTTATGTGCCATAACTAATTACTTTTTTGCAGCTGTTGTTTTTTTTGCAGCTGTTGTTTTCTTTGCAGCTGTTGTTTTCTTTGCAGCTGTTGTTTTCTTTGCAGTTTCTACTTCTTTTATTGGCTCAACTTTTTTTTCACTTATGCCTTGAATAATAATTTCGGTTATTGCTTGTCTATGGCCATTTTTAACTTTATATCCTTTACGTCTTTTCTTTTTGAAAACAATTACTTTATCGTCCTTTAAATGAGATACTACTTTTGCTTCAACTGAGGTTCCAGATAAATTTGGCTTTCCAACTTGAACATTTTTTCCATCATCAATAAGAAGTACATTATCAAAAGAAACTTTTGATCCTTCTTTTGCATCAATTCTATTTACAAAAAGCTTTTGATCTTTTTCAACCTTAAACTGACTTCCCTGTATTTCAACTACTGCGTACATTATTAATTTTTGAATTGCAAAATTAAACTATTATTTAATAAATACAACTATTATAAACTTATAGTTGTAATATTTGAAAAGTTTTATAAGACCTAAAATTGCACGATTTTCATCAAGTAATTTAGAAACAATTCAAAGAGACAATCTTAAATTAATAAAAAGATTCTAAAATTACATGACCAATTTGCTGTACAGTTAAATTATCATTAGTGTTTTGCAAATTATATCCTTTAAGATAAATGGGTGTTAATTCAGGAGCTATTGATTTATTGTGACGAAAACCATGATCTCCAGTAATAATTATCCTAGAGTTTCTAAAATCAGCATTCTCTAATAAATCAATGAATTTATCAACAAACCACCTCTTATACTTAATGTGTTCTGACAAATATTCTTCTTCTGATATAGTAAAATAGTTTAGCTTGACATTAGGGTACTCCTCATAATAAGAATATGGGTCATGTGGGAAAAACAAATGAAAATAGTAAAAACTTTTTTGAGCTGGAACTAAATTTTCAAGCTGCTCAAGAGAATTTTTCCTAAAAAGGTCAATTTTTTCTGTGTCTCGATCTATACCGTGGAGTATAGTTTTTATGATAGTCTTTTTCATCATGAATTCTAAAGTGGAGTTATCGCAACTATCTCCCCATAGATAGCAAAAGCTATCATTATTAATGCCTCTTGTAAATTCTCCTATTCCAAAAGAATAAGGTTTAACAGACTTAGATAAAAGAGAGTCTACCAATAAATTTTCATGAAATATATCTTGAAAACCATCAATTCTTTGTAAACCTTTATCAATATTCTCAATGGAATCATTATCAATAGAGTTATGTATATTGAAATTAAACAAAGAAGGTACTGATAATGTAGTTCTTAATGACTCTGTTTTAGCATTTGGTATAACCTTATATCCTTCATTTTTTAAATAATAATCTAGCTTTAAATCAATTGAGTCATTTGTATACTTAAAAATTTCTTCGCTAGAGGAAAGCCCATCCATTAGAATTAATATAACTGGATCATCAGATTTTATTATTTCAAATTCACTTGTTTTATATTCAAAATTTAGCTTTTCTAAAAAGGAGGATCTATCAAAAGTGCTAAATGAGTTGAATGTATGTGTTACAAAAAATGTAATAGAGAAGAATAAAAAAAACATATTTACATACTTTATCAAGTTTTTATAATATATACAGGTTAAATTGATACAAAAACAAAAAATTAAAAAAATTGAGGAGAAATATCTTAGTCTAAGTTCGTGAAGTTTGAGATGAGTATCATAATAGATTATGTTATTATAAAATAAAAAACAAAGAATAAAAAATAAAAAATACTTTGTGGTATTAATTTTTAAATCCAGAATATATAGAATTAAAGGAAGTAATAATACAGAAAGCGAACCCCATTCAAATAAAACTTCAATAGTAAATGGTAATGATAACGTAGAAGTCAATAAAATTTTATCAAATGAAGAAACAGCTTTGTCTAAAAATTGATTTTTTCTCATTTCTCAATATTTCTCAGATGGAATAATATCCTTTTTGTTTTTTCAAGTTCATGAGTACTTAAAATCTTAAATCTTTCTGAAACAGAATTTTTAAATTGTTCTAATGATGGATACTGAAAATCTTCATCTCGAGACTCAAAAATTATTTTACATTTTGGATCAGAAAGAGGTATAAACTCAAGAAGTACATCCTTTTTAGAAATAGATAGAAAGTCAATAAATTTATCGAATGGAATGCCAGAATTTATGATGTGATGCATAATAGCAAAGCAACAAATTAAATCTGGGGAACCAAACCTTTCAAATGTAGAGCTCCTTTCTAAGTTAAGCCATCCAATTGCAGGCGAGGGATTGGAAAGATCTAAAATTATTGGAAATACATTATTAATATTTTTTTCTTTACACGTTAAATAATTTCTGTCAACACATCTCCAGTCAATATCAAATGAAATTAAATTTTTTGTATTATTTTTTGAAATCAAGTAACTAAAAAAACCATCATTAGAGCCTATATCCCAGCATAAATCGTATTTTTCACGTTTAATAAAGGATAATACTGTTTTTTCTTTATCTAAAACATATCCTTCTTTTTCATAAAGAGTTTCTTTATTATATGTGTCCCACTCAGTATTGGCTTTAGGTGCTTTTAATGCTGTCACATAGTCCTCTAATTGGTCTATAATATTCAAATGTTTATTTTTTGATAGACTTGATTCTTTTACACCTTTGCCAGAATTAGAGCTAAAGTTTTCTTTAATTAAATTATGAAGTACAATGTGAGAGTAAATAGTTAAATTAAACTTGCTTTTTACAGGCAATAATTTGTTAATTAGAGAAAGAGGAATTCCATTAATATAATTAATTAATAATTTATTTAGACTATGATCAACATGCTTCATTAAGCAAATTGGTCCAAGAAACATTTCGCAAAACTGTTTATAAGGTTTCCAAACATAATTTTCTTGTTTTATCAACTCAAAACTAAGGGTATCTATAAAAATAGGCTTGTTATCTTTAAATTGTATGTTATATGGGGTAGCATCCTTTAATGTCATTCCATACTGAACTGAAATTTTTTGAATTTTTAATGTCAATAATAATGCGTCTTTGAACTGGTTGAAAGACCATTCATAGGGGTAGGATATAAAAGGTATTTTTTCGACTAAAAGTTTTTTATATTCAGAAGGCCTGTTATTTGTATCTTTAATCTCACTGTGTTTGATTAATAAGTTTTTTTGAATTAGTTCTAGGTACAAGCCCGAATTAATTAAATGATCGAAATTTTTCTTATATAAAATGTTTACAGACCTATAAACATTGCCATTTTCATAGAAAACAAATCCAGAAGGGTCTCTAAACGATCCTTCATCTCTCATTTTTTATTAAAAAAATTTTTTATTTTATTTTTGACCTTCTTAGAAAAAGCTACGATTGTTGCAAAAGCAGCAACTATCATCTGAATTATAATCATTCCTGTACCAGGGTCAATATATAGTAAAGTAGTTAGCAAGAATATTATTTAATAGAACAAAAATAGTATTTATATTTAAATACTATTTATAAAATCAAAAAGAAAAATTAATTTTTCGATTAAACTATTTTTCACCAATTCCAATTACTTGAACACATCTTGTGTTTATTCTGCCGTAGATAAAACTTAATAATATATAGCCTTTTAGAAAAGCTGAATTTAGGAAATAAATAAGGTCTTATTAACAATTATAGCTATATCCAGTTATCATTTTTTAAAGACCAATCAACAACTTGTTTGATCCTTTCAGTAAGTTTAATTGATGGTGTCCAGCCTAATTTTTTCATTTTCTCCCCAGAAAGTGAATATCTTAAATCATGGCCTGGTCTAGATGAGTGAAAATCTAACATTTTATATTTTAATTCTTTTCCTTGGGTATCGGCAATAATTTTGGCGAGTTCAAGATTATTTAATTCCTCTGAGCCAACAATATTAAATTTAGGACATTTAGCTCCACCATAATCAGTTATATGATTATAATCTAATTTGAGTAAAAAATGGATAGCTTCTGCTACATCTTCTGCATGAATATAATGACGTGAGCCAGGAATTTTTTTTGTTTTATCTGAATGTATAGTTACAGTCTCTCCATCTCTTATTTTCTTGATACACATAGGTATAAATTTTTCTGGATGTTGTCTCTCTCCAAAAACATTCATTGTGTGAGTTATGTATACTGGGAGATTATACGTGTTCTCATATGCAACAGATAATTCCTCACCACCAGCTTTGGTTGCGCTATACGGATTTGTGGAATTATATCTATCATTTTCTCTATAATCAATACCTTTTGGAGCAGGTCCAAAAACTTCATCTGTACTAAAATATACAAGTCTTTCTAGTTTTTTTTCATCGTTCAAGTACCTTGCATAATCTAAAATATTTGCTGTTCCTACAACATTGTCTAAAACATATTCCATTGGAAAATCGATACTTCGATCAACATGTGAGCCTGCTGCTAAGTGAAGAATTATATTGATATCCCCTAGTTCTTTTTTTATCCATGGATTAATTTCAGATTTCAAATCATGAAAAACAACTTTAATTCTTGACTTTTGTTCTGCATTTAAATTTGATAAAATATTATCTAATCTGTTTAAATTTCCACTATAATCCAATCTGTCAAGAGATACTAGATTCCAGTCTGTATTATTTATTAAATAATATATCAAGTGATGGGCAATAAACCCTGCTCCGCCAGTAATTAAGACATTCTTCATTATTTACTATGTTTTAGTTATAATATTTTAATTAAAACTATTAATATGATCTTTTAGCCTGTCTTTTGGCTTCCAATCTAATAATTTTATTGAGTCATCATTTTCTCTTAACGTCTGCCTATAGTTTCCAGGTTGATCGGGAATACTTATTGATGTTACATCAAATTTATCTTTAAAATATTTAAATAGTTCATTTACGCTGTAATTAACTCCTGTACCTAGCTCCCATGCATCACTGTGATTGATATCAGTAAATGCTATTTTAATAAGCCCGTCCACTATATCATAAACATGCACAAAGTCTCTTTTTTGATTACCATCTCCAACAATTGGAAGTGGTTCACCTTTAATTACTTTTGATCTCCAAATACCTATCACATTTCCAAACTTTTCATCTAATGGTTCTAGAGGACCGTAAACATTGTAAAATCTTGCAATTTCAACATTGACATTAAATGATTTTTTATAAAGCTTACATATTTCCTCACCTAAAAATTTTGTCATTGCATAAGGAGAGTCTGAAGGATCATGATGTTTAGAAGATGAACCTGCATATATTACTTTAACGTTATTATTTTTTGCCCATTCCATAACTCTTGTTGTACCTGTAATATTTACTCTAACAGACTCCTGTGGGTTATCAAATGAGGGTTGAACTCTAGACTGGGCAGCAAGATGAAAACATATATCAAATCTCATTTTAAGTTTAATTATATTCTCTATATCATCATTTATATATTTGGCTTCTTTAACTTCATTTTCATTAGTTCCAGTTGAATAGTTATCTAAACATGTAACATTATGACCTTCATCAATTAACTTTTTAATCAAATTTGATCCAATAAAACCAGCACCTCCAGTAACTAAGATGTTTTTCATATTTTGTTTTTATTCCAAATTAATAAATCCTATAACTCCTGTTGACTCTCCAACATAATAAATTCTGTTTGAGTTCTTATGATATCCAATATCTCTAACTCTTTCATTAACATTAATTCTTCTAATAAGCTTGGTTTCATTTGTTTTTAAATTAAATTTATAATGAAGTAAGCTTTTATAATCTGGTCTTTGAGGATTATCGTTACCTAAAGAAGCTAAAATAAATTCTGCATTATTTATATTTTCCTTTATGAGTTTTATCTCTGATACTGCAGGATTAATTTTCCAGTATATAAGTGGTTCAGTAAAACCATGATCAGAATGATTCTTATATAAAGGAGCAGTCCTTATAAAACGGTCTGGATCTCCATTATGAGAATCAGTTGCTGCTGCATCAATATCATAATGATTGCCATAAGAAGATATTGGCCATCCAAAATTTTTAACTTTTTCAGGGTTTATATTTAGATTAACTTCATCGCCCCCTGCAGGACCATGTTCAGATGAAATCACATAATCAAACTTTTTAGAATAATCTAATCCTTGTGGGTTTCTATGTCCCAAAGAAATAATTCTTGAGTTAGAATTTTTTTTATTTATTGCAATAATTTTCCCATTATCAGTTTTGAGGTTTTGAGCACTCGTTCTATCTCTATATTCACCAATTGAAAATAAAAGTGAATCCTTTTTATAATTAACTATTCTTCCACCTGACTGGACTGGATTAAATTCTCTATTTGAAGAAGAAATAAAATTTTTAGGTGAATAAAATTTTGTAAAATTAAGCTGGTCTAAAATTTCAGCTTTAAGTATAGAAGTGTTATAGCCTCCATTATTATTAGACTCTAAATATGAAACATAAATTATATTGTTATCAACAAAGATATCTTTAACTCCAAACTTGGAAATAGTATAAGGATTGAAAGAGTTAAGAGTTGCGTTTTTTTCTTCTATTTTTTTTTCTAAAAATTCTGAAATGTTAGTTTTTATTGGCTTAAAGTGCAACATATTATTATCAATTCTAACATGAAAAAAAACTCCATTTTTTGTAGTATAAATTAAATCATTATCATAAAAATCAATATAAGCAGTATTTGTTCCAACGACTCCAATTGCAGGAAAAAAAGGAGGTATTTGAAATATATTTAAATCATTTTTTTTTGTTAATTTAATAGAAAACTCAAATTGAGTTTCATTTACATACTTGCTAATTTCATCGTATTGTTTAGCAAGTCTCGTTTCATATTTGTAGAAACCAAAATCTTTCCCTATAATAATATTTTTAATCCAGCTAAGCCTTGAATATGTTGTTGGTGGGATCTGATCTCTAATAAAGCTTTTAATGGGTGTTTGAAAAAAAAATATAGTAGCTATAATGATTAAAGTCAGTAGAGAAGCTTTCCTGAAAAATTTTTTGTTAATCATTATTAAAATTTATTTACGACAAATATACCAATATAAGCGCTATAATTATTTACAAATTTTACAAATGATTACCATAAATCACCAACTTAAATTTTAATTTATTCAAATTATAAGATTTAACTCATTTGTTATTTCACTTACATTATTTAAGTAAAAAATTTTGCATTTTGAGTTTTAAGATTTCTCCAAACTCATTCAATTTATTTTTTTAAGTTTTTAGTTAAAACATAAAAAAACAAAAACATATTAGAAAATTACTTTTTTTTTAGTACTTTTGATACTTAATATTGATTAAATTAACAATGCTTGAAGAACTTATAACCTCAAGAACTAGACTGAGACTTTTAATTAAGTTTTTTGTTTCGCAGGCCAATAAAGGGTACTTAAATGGTTTAGCCACTGAGATGGGTGAATCTACAAATGGGATAAGAAAAGAGCTTAATCATTTACAGAAGGCTGGTTATTTAAGTAAAATAAAGGTTAACAATAAAGTTGAATATAAAGCAAACACTAATCATCCTCTATTTGAAACTTTAAGTAGAATTGTATATAAACACTTGGGTCTTGAAGATTTAGTGGAGAAAGTACTTGAGAGAATGGGAGAGTTAGATAAAATAATCCTTGTTGGAGAGTATGCTAAAGGCAATGATTCAGGACTTATTGAAGTGTTTCTAATTGGTCAAGATCTAAACATGAATTATATTTCTAATTTAGAAAACAAAATAGAAGACTTAATTGGTAGAAAGGTAAGTTTTTATCTTGCTTCTAAGTTTTTATCAGATAGAGAACATATTGTACTATTTAATTCTAAGAGCAAATGATTTCAATTGAAAGTGAAGAAAGACCTTGGGGTCGATTTTTTGTACTCCACGATGAGCCAAACTATAAGTTAAAAAGAATAGAAGTTGAACCAGGAGGAAGATTATCATATCAGTATCATCTTAAGCGATCAGAGGCTTGGACTTTAGTAGAGGGAGTTGGGACCATTACCCTTAATGAAGAAGTTAAAGATTATAATGCAGGGGAAACCATTTTGATTCCTAAAGGAGTTAAACACCGAATTGAAAATAGAGGTCAAGAACAAGTAGTTTTAATTGAAGTTCAAACTGGCACCTATTTTGGAGAAGATGATATTGTTAGAATCGAAGATGATTATAATAGAGCATAGATGAAGACAAAAGTTATTATTGTATCTGGATATTTTAACCCAATTCATAAAGGACATTTGGAACTTTTTGAAAAAGCAAAGACTAAGGGAGATGAGCTTTGGGTTATTGTAAATAGTGATTTGCAGCGAAAATTAAAGGGAAGTAAAGCTTTCATGGAAGAGGATGAAAGGCTTCTTATAATAAATGCTATTAAATATGTCGAAAAGGCTCTTATTTCAATTGATAAAGATAAAACACAGTGCGCAACATTAGCTCACTTAGCTGACAATTACAAAAAAGATTATGAGCTTTACTTTGCTAATGGAGGAGATCAAAATAACGAAAGTATACCTGAAGCAAATGTTTGTGAAGTTAAAGGTATTGGATTAATTGACGGACTAGGAGATAAAATCCAGTCTTCTTCTTGGCTTTTAAAAAAATAGTATGAAGATAAAAAACATTTGTTGTATTGGAGCAGGTTATGTAGGGGGGCCTACCATGGCAGTGATTGCACTAAAGTGCCCTAATATTAATATAACAGTTGTCGATTCAAATCCAGATAGGATAAAAGCATGGAATGGACCTTTAGACAAATTACCTATATATGAACCTGGACTATCAGATGTTATCAAAGAAACTCGAGGAAAAAATTTATTTTTTTCAGATGATATTGCAGGTAATATTAAAAAAGCTGAAATGATTTTTATGGCTGTAAATACCCCAACAAAAACAGAGGGAGAAGGAGCAGGTATGGCAGCAGACCTTCGTTTCGTAGAACATTGTGCAAGAGATATTGCTAAGTATTCTAAAAGTGATAAAATTGTTATAGAAAAATCTACTCTTCCTGTTCGAACAGCAGAGAAAATTAAAGAGATATTAGAAGAAAATTCTGATAATATTCATTTTGAAATTTTATCCAATCCTGAGTTTTTAGCTGAAGGAACTGCCATTCAAGATTTATTTAAATCAGACCGTGTACTTATTGGTGGAGATCCAACAGAAACAGGTCAAAAAGCAGTTCAGGCACTCGTGGAAATTTATTCCAAGTGGATTCCAAAAGAAAAAATTTTAACTACAAATGTGTGGTCCTCTGAACTTGCAAAATTATCTTCGAATGCTATGCTTGCTCAAAGGGTTTCTTCTATTAATAGTTTATCTGCTCTCTGTGAAAAAACTGGAGCTAATATTGACGAACTTTCAAATGCTATTGGCATGGATCATAGAATTGGATCTAAATTTTTAAAAGCTTCAGTAGGATTTGGAGGAAGCTGTTTTCAAAAAGACATCCTTAATCTTGTGTATTTATCTAAGTTCTATGGACTAGATGAAGTAGCTGAATATTGGTATAATGTAGTAAGAATTAATGACTACCAAAAAGAAAGATTTGCTAAAAAAGTAATTGATCACTTTGGTGGAGATTTAACTGGTAAAAAAATAGGTTTTTTAGGTTGGGCCTTTAAAGCAAATACAAATGATAGTAGAGAATCTGCTGCTATTAAAGTTTCAGAGATTTTATACGATTATGGAGCCTCTTTATCAATATATGATCCTATGGTTTTAGAGAAAACGATATTAAATGATATTAAAAATTTATGGGATGTTAAAATTAGTCGTAACCTTGTCAATATAAATATAGTAGATAAATTAATTGATACTTATGAATGCGATGCGTTTGTTATTTTAACAGAATGGAAAGAATTTGAAAAGATCGATATAGATAAGTCTAAAGTTATTTTTGATGGAAGGAACATAAATCAAAATCAAAATACAATTTCAATAGGTAAATAAACTGTTAACAATAAATAAAGGAATAATTTGAAATAATTATATATAATGAAAAATTACACAGAAGAAATATTAAATGAAATTTCATTGGTTCTTAATAAGATAAATCAAAGTGAAATTAAGGATTTAATCAATCTTATAGAAAATTCAAATACAATTATAACTTGTGGAGCTGGAAAAGTCGGGATGGCAATAAAAGGTTTTTCAATGAGGTTAGGACACTTTGGATATAAATCTTACCATATTGGAGATACAACCCTTCCATCAATAGGAGAAGGAGATTTATTTATTGTTGCTTCAGGTTCAGGAGAGACCCAAACTATTTTTGATTTAACAAAAATTGCTAAATTAAATAAATCAAAAGTATTTGTTTTAACCTCAAATATAGATTCCAGGATTGGTAAACTAGCTGATAAATCTCTAATTATAAACGCTCCTTCAAAAACTAAAAAAGTAGATGGCTTTTCTTCAATACAGCCTATGACAACATTAAACGAACAATGCCTAACTATTCTTTTTGATTCAATAGTTCTTAATATAATGGATCAAACTGGAGAGACTCATGAAACTATGTGGAATAGGCACTCAAACTTAGAATAATGAAAAATATTAAAATTGCAGCATCCCTTATTTGTGCTGATCCTTTAAATTTAGAAAAAGAAGTAAACGAGTTAATTGAATCAAAAGTTGACTATATACATTTTGATGTTATGGATGGTTCTTTTGTGCCAAGATATGGTTTATATCCGGAGATTTTGAAATCAATTAAAGCAAAAAAGAATTGTCCACTTGTAGATGTTCATATTATGTCAGAAAATCCTGAAGATTTTATTGAAATTTTCGCGCTAAATGGAGCAGATTATTTCAGTTTTCACATAGAGGCAACTAAACATCCTCATAGACTTATAAAAAAAATACTAAACTCTGGAATGAAACCTGGAATTGCTCTTAATCCAAACACATCTATAGATAGTTTAAAGTGGATGATTCAAGATATTGAAATAGTTGTATTAATGACTATAAATCCAGGTATAGTTGGTCATAAATTTATTCCTGAGATGTATAAAAAAATCTCAGAATTGAGAAATTTTGCTAACCTTAATGGAAATACTGATTTAATAATTGAAATAGATGGAGGTGTTACTCCAAAGAATACAAAGGGTTTAATTGAAGCTGGAGCAGATGCACTAGTATGTGGTAATGGAACAATTTTTAGACCACATGAAGATAGCATTAAAAATAAAGTTAGTAAACTTAAATCCTATATTGATGAAATTTAAAGTTTTAATTACGGCTAGTGGTTTGGGTTCAAGATTGGGTAATTTAACCAGAAACTCTAATAAAGCTTTAGTTAGAGTTGGTGATTATGCTGTTATAACTCATATAATTGAAAATTATAGCAATGACACTCATTTTGTAATTACTTTAGGTCATTTCGGTTCACTTGTAAAGCAATATATTGAAATCTGTCATCCAGATTTAAATGTTTCCTTTATTCAAGTAGATAATTACAAAGGAGAAGGTAGTTCGCTTCTTTACTCAATTTTAAAAGCTAAGAGCTTACTTAAAGAGCCATTTGTATTTCATGTTTCAGATGCTATAACAGATGTAAAATTTAGTAATCTGACTTCAAACTATATAGCTGGATTTGAAAAAGGGGACACATCTATTTATTCCTCCTACAATATTGATGGTAAAAATGTTACATCAATGTTTAAAAAAGGTGAAATAAATCCTGACTTTATCCATATAGGAGTTGTTTTTATATTTAATCATAAAGAATTTTGGGAAACAGCTACAGAAATTTATAATGATAATAAGGAATTAAGTTCTTTAAATGATGTTTCAGTAATTAATAAAATGATTCAAGATGGAATTGAATTTAAGCATCAGAAAACAAAAAATTGGTTTGATATTGGGTCTGTTAAGGGGCTTATTAATGCAAGAAAATCTTTTATACCTAAAATTTTAAAGGATGTATTAGATAAAGAAGATGAAAATATATATTACTACAATAATTATATAGTTAAATTTTTTAGTAATGAGAAAATCACTCAAAATAGAATTAAAAGAGCTTCATTGATTTCTTATGTAGTCCCTTCAATAAAGCTATCAAGTAAAAACTTTTACAGTTATAAACTGGAAAAAGGAAATTTATACTCAAAATCAGCTAACATATCTAATTTTGAAAAATTTTTAAATTTCTTTGATGAAAAACTTTGGATTGATAAAATATATAATGATTCTGAATTAGAATTACTTTGTAAAGAGTTTTATATAGAAAAAACTTCAAAAAGAATATCTGATTTTCTTTCTAAGTACAAACTAAATGATGAAGAAAATGTTATAAACGGTATTAAAGTTCCAAAAGTTTCTGAGTTATTAAAATTAATTCCTGAATCGTTTTTTTCTGATAATATAAAAACAAAAATACATGGTGATTTTATTTTAGATAATTGTATTTATCAAGATAATAAATTTAAAATGATTGACTGGCGCCAGGATTTTTCTGGAGAACTTGAATTTGGAGATTTATATTACGACCTATCTAAGTTAGCTCACAACATAGTTGTAAACCATGAAATTATTGAAAAAGACTTATATAGTTATAATAATAAAAATAATAATATTGATGTAGATATTCTATGTAAAAAAAGGTTAATTGATTGTGAAAAAATTCTCTTTAGTTGGGCTAAGGAAAAGGCTTTTTCTCTTAAAAAAATTGAAATTTTAAGAGCATTAATTTGGATAAATATGTCACCATTACATCATCAACCTTTTGATAGTTTTTTATTTTATTTTGGCAAGTATAATTTATTAAAATCATTAAATGAAAAAAATTAAAAATTTTATTTTCGATGTAGATGGTGTTTTAACTGATGGAAAATTCTATTACACTAATCAAGGAAAAATTATGAAAATATTTGGAGATGCAGATAATGATGCTCTTTCAATTCTAAGTAAATACTGTCATATAGAAATGGTTACTGGAGATAAAAGAGGTTTTGATATTTCTAAAAAAAGAGTTGAAGAAGATATGGGATATAAAATATCGCTTGTAAGCACCTTTGATAGATTAAAGTGGATCAGTAAAAGATTTGATCTAGAACAAACAGTATATATGGGTGATGGAATCTTTGATCCCTTAGTTTTCAGAGGAGTTAACTATAGTATATGCCCAAATAATGGATTTTACAACACAAAAAAATATGCTGATTACGTAACAAAATCTAACGGATCTGAAGGTGCAGTTGCAGAAGCTATTTTGCACGTACTGGATAAATTTTTTAAAGTAGATAATATTTTAAACTTAAAAATTATTAAATCTGGAAATTGGTAAAAAATATGAAAGAGCTTTCAAAATTAATTAATAGAGATAAAAGTTGTTTGACTGGGAAGAAAATTACAAAATCTTTGTGGAGCATAGATAATTTTCCAGTTTATTTCGGCTGTGTAAACACAAATTTTGCCGAAGATCTTAAAACAAAAATGGAATTCTTTATTGAAGAAAAAACAGGTTTAATACAACTTAATAAACTTATCCCATTGGAAATTCTTTATCAGAATCAGCATGCTTTTGGTGTTGGTGAAATTTGGAATAAACATTATGTTAATTTTGCGAAATTTATTTCAATGGGAGATCATAGAAATATTATTGAGATAGGTGGAGCAACAGAAAGGTTAGCAAATAAATATTTGTCTGTTGTTGATGCAAATTGGACAATTATAGAACCAAATCCAACAGAATTTGAAAATAAAAAAATTAATGTAATAAAAGGGTTTTTTGAAGATTCATCAATAGATATTAAGTCATCTGATACTATAGTTTTTTCACATGTTTTGGAACATGCTTATGATCCAGCATTATTTATGCAATTAATTTATAATAAAATAAACAATGGCCAGACAGTTTATTTATCGTATCCTAGACTTGAAATGTGGTTAGATAAAAAATACACTAATGCTTTAAATTTTGAGCATACTGTTTTCTTAACAGAGCCTCATCTTGATGCAATGTTTGAAAAAATTGGTTTTAAACTTAATAATAAGGAATATTTTCAAGATCATAGTGTGTTTTATAGATTGACAAAATCAGAACCCAAAATTATTAACTTTCCAAATTTATATGATCGTAACATAACCTTGTTTAATTCATTTATTAAACATCACCAAGATGATGTTAAAAAATTAAACAATTTGATGAGTGTTTCAGAAAGTCATTTTTATTTATTTGGAGCTCATATTTTTTCACAATTTTTAATTGTTTTGGGACTTAATACTGATAAAATTAAGTTTGTGCTTGATAATTCAGAAGAAAAACAAGAAAAAAGGCTTTATGGTACTCAACTAATGGTGAAATCACCAAAAATACTTCTTGAAGAAAAAGATCCTGTTGTTATATTAAAAGCTGCGAATTACAATGAAGAAATCAAAGAAAATATTTTGAGTAAGATTAATGCTAATTGTAAATTCTTATGAAAATCGCTCTATGTTTATTTGGATTGACCGGAGGTACTGTTGGGGTTGGGGGTCAAGGTAGGCAAATACATCCTAAAAATGGATATTTATATTACAAGAAAAATCTTATTGATCAATATGATGTAGATGTGTTTATTCATTCCTGGTCAACTGAATTTAAGAATGAATTGATTGAAATATATAAGCCAAAGAAACACATAATTGAACCACAAAGAGAATTTAATCAAATTACATTAAATAATTTTGGATATCATGAGATTAATGATCTAAGAAAGCATGAACCATACTTCGAACCATATAAGGATTTATCTGACAATGAAGCATTTGAAAAATTTGAAACTTTGTTATGGAGGTCCTACAGTAGATGGTATAGTACAAAGATGTCAATTAATTTAAAAAAAGAATATGAATTATCTAATAACATTGAATATGACTTTGTGATTTCATCGAGATTAGATATTGCGTTATTAAAGAAAATAAAATTTGAAAAGCTAGATAAATCAAAATTTTATGCATCATTTAAGCATGGTAGAACGGACTTTGACAAAGCACTTTTTGATTTAATATTTTTTTCAAATTCTAAAATCATTAATGAGTTTTCTGAAATTTTTGACAGATTTCATAAATATTCTTTTAGACCTACTTGGGCCGCCAAAGAGCATATAGAATATATTGCCGTAGAAGTAAATGAAATTTTAAAATATGAAGAAGATTACAAATTATTGAGATGGAATCAGAACTATCTAATATCAGATTATAGCATTTATTTATATGTAAGACATTTTTTTAAACAGTTAAAAAGAAAATGGTTAAAGAATTAATTATATTTTTTTCAAAGAAGATCTCAATTAGTAATTGGTCTCTTTATGTTGGTTTAGGATTACTTATCGGTATTGTTGATGGAGTTTTTTTATATTCATTATTCCCTTTTTTTAAATATCTTTTTTTAAATGAATCCATTAATATTAATTTTTCTTTTTTGAATTTTGACCCTGTATGGTTTAAACAATTTGTTAATGATAATTTTTTATTTTTATTTATATCAATAGTTTTTATTAAGGGATTGTTACACTATGTTGAAATATACACAGCAGTATTATTTCAACAAAAATTTGAGCAATTAAATAAATTTGAGTTATTAAAAATTTTCCTAACAAAAGTCCCTAAAAATTTTATTTATTTAGATCAAGGTAAATCTAATAACATATTTTTAAATCAGATAAATGAGTTGAAGTTTGGTTTTAGACAATTTACAATGGCGCTTAGAAAGTTATCATACTTAGTAGTATACTTGTTGATTTTTCTTTTTTTATACAAATTGTATGGACTTTTTATTTTCTCATTAATAGTTATTATTCCTTTAACTTTTAAAAGAGTTTTTAGCAAGACTCGAAGTATTTCTGAAAAAAAATCTAATGATGATGATCAATTTAGTGGAAACATCTTCGAATCAATATCATTTTTGAAATATTTAATCTCTACTGATATAACTGAAAAGTTTTTAAAAAGGTTAAAGAGCAAGGTTAATGACGTTGTGAGGAGCAATATTAAACTTGGTAAAAATGATGCATTGATTCGTTCCTTCAGAGAACCAGTTTTTGTATTTATTATCCTTTTAATTTATTATCTATCAAATTTTTTAGATTTTCAAAATGACTATTTTGTTGTTTCTTCTCTTTTAGCATACAGAATAACTAATTATAGTTTTGAGTTTTATGCTTCATTTAATGAATTATTAAAAAGCCATGGTTCTCTTTTGAATCAAAAAGAACTAGATAAGAATTTTAGTGATAGAGATGAAAATGAATTAGAAATTTCTGATTTAAATGAAATAAAATTTTTAAATGTTTCTTTTAAAGCATTAAATGATAGACTTAATTTTAAGATTAATCTGAATTTAAAATTGAATGAAAAGATGATAGTTGTAGGAGATAGTGGAGCTGGGAAAACGACAATTATTAATACTCTTTTAAAGATTAATAATAAATACTCAGGCAAAATTGAGATAAACAATATTGATCTCAAAAAGATCAACTCTAAATCTATAAAAAGTAAAGTTGGTTTTGTAAGTCAAGACTCTGTTATGTTTAATGACTCATTGTTTAATAATATTACTTTATGGGATATTAGAAATAACGACAACATCAGTAGGGTTAATAATTTATTATCAAAATTTAATCTTGAAAGATTCTCAAAAGATCTATTTGAAGAAGATATTAATCTAAAGGAAAAGTTAAGTGGGGGAGAAAAACAAAGGTTAAATTTAATTAGGGAATTATATAAAAAGCCTGAGTTACTACTATTAGATGAAATAACCTCATCTTTAGATATTGAATCAAAAAAAATCATTCTTAATCATATAAAAAATCTTGATATAAAATTTATTTTTATAACCCATGATAGAGAAGTATTAAGTTTTTTCAACGAAAAAATAAAAGTTTTAGAAATCAAAAATCTTCTATGAAAAAAATTGTCCTATTTGTTTTTAAAGCAATACAGAAATTATTATTTATTCAGTGGACTGGTTATGATCTTAATTCTAAGTCTATAAATTATGTAATAGGTCATTATCGACTTTATGAGTTAATAAAAGATGTTCCTGGTCATATAATTGAACTTGGTACTGGAAGTGGGAGAAACTCTTTAATATTTGGAAGTATAATTAAGTTAAATAACCAAACTAATTATAAGCATGTTTATGGATTTGATACTTTTAGTGGTTATCCAAAAAATGTTTTGGATTCTAACAAAGAATTTGACCCAAAGAGTCATACAGATTTCTCATTTGATGATGTTAAATTAAGAATGAATCAAAATAATTTATCAAATGAAGTCACTTTGATAAAAGGATTATTACCTAATTCTATTTCAAAGTTTTTAAATGACTCTAATACACAAGGTTTTACTCCCGGTAAGCTAAAAATTAGTCTTATCTATGTTGATTGTAATGATTATGAAACTGCTAAAAATAGTTTGCTAATCTTAAAAGAGTTTTTAAGTAAAGGATCTATTATAGCTATAGACGAAAATCGTCTGGGTGGAGAAACAAAAGCTTTAGTAGATTTTTCAGATCTTTTAAATCTTCCTGTAAAGCAGTGGCAACATGGTGGAGTAATCTCAAGTTATCTTGAAGTTGTTTAGTTAAAGTAAAAAAGTATATTTAAAAATAAGTCTAGTTTCAATATCTAAAATATGATTAACATTAATAAAAAAGAATTAAAAGAAATTAAAAAGCTATCTAAAATACTTAAAGATCATGGGATTTTCACAATTAATAATTATTTATTAAAAAATGAAGTTTTAAAGCTAAAAGAAGAAGTTTTGCATCACCATAAAATTATAGGTAATTCATACCCATTTGG
>JAYNOQ010000007.1:18581-40131 GCA_038113315.1 Flammeovirgaceae bacterium
TAAAAGAAGAAGTTTTGCATCACCATAAAATTATAGGTAATTCATACCCATTTGGTTCTACATATTCAATTAAAAACCCAAAAGAGTTACCAAATGAAAGCTTTCAAAAAAGAATTTTTTCTGACTCATGGATGAAAGAGTTATTTCTTAACTATAACAACAGTATTTCAAAAGGATTTTTCGATAGTGTATATTCGACTCATGACTATAAATTTGATGGGAACATAGGTAGGAATGGTTATCTTCATTTTGACAGAAATTCATCATTAAAGTTTTTTTTATATTTAAATGACGTTACTGAAGATAATGGAGCCTTCTACATTCAGCCAGGTTCTCACAAATTAGGTAAAAAATTAAGAGAAGAGGCATGGGGTGCTTATATACCCACTCCTAACGACAGTTTTTTTAAAAAAATTCTGAGAAAAACTTTTGGTATTGATTTTAAAAATGTCAAGAATAGATTAGAATTAGACTATCCTCAATTATACGAACCAAATAAACTAGTTCCAGTAGAGGGTAAAGCAGGAACTTTAATTGTATTTGATTCTGATATTTTTCATCAAGGTGGTAAAATAAATATAAAAGACAAAGAGCGTATTGTATTAAGATCTCATAATTATTTATCTGTTTAATATGATTAATATTTCAAATAATTTTTTTCGAATAATTACTTCTGAACAAGGCTCAGTTCATATAGACTCTTCCATAAATGAGATTAAACAAAAATTTAGATCTAATAAATTAAAAGCTATTTATTTAATTGATAAAGATGAGAGGCTTCTAGGAGTAATGAGTAAGGGTGAAGTCTTCTTAAGTGATAATCAAAAGCCAAAGTGGAATATGTCACCTTTTTATTTGACCATTGGTAAAAAACTTTCTAGAACAGATATCAAAAAAATAGGTGTATATAATTCAATACCAATAATAAATAGTAAAGGAAATATTATAAAAATACTTGAATTAGCTAGTGATTCAAATATAGAGATTGCCAATCAAAGTTTCAATAAGCATCTAAATCCTTTAATAATTGCTGAAATAGGAAACAATCATAATGGAAGTTTAGAATCAGCTAAAATACTTATTGATGCTGCATTAAAAACTGGAGTCAATGCAGTTAAATTTCAGGCTAGATCTCTGGAAGATTTATATATAGACTTATCTGATAGCTATCTTAATGAAACTGACTTCTCAACTTCGTATACTATATCTGAACTCAAAAAATTTAACTTATCATTCTCTGAATTAGAAATTTTATTTAACTATTCAAGGGATTTAGGACTAATTGTAGGTTGTACTCCTTTTGATAATGAAAGTGCAAAATTTTTGATAGAACAGAAAGTTGATTTTATAAAGATAGCCAGTGCTGATATGAGTAATTATTCATTGCTAAATAATTTTACTTCTTGTAATATTCCATTAATTATAAGTACTGGTATGCACAGTTTAAGTTCAATATCAAAATTGAATAATTGGTTATCTTTAAATTTTGTAGAGGCATCTTTATTGCATGTAAATAGTACTTATCCAACCCCATATAGTGATATTAATTTAAAATTTATGAATACGTTAGAAAGTTATTCAACAACAAGCTTATATGGTTATAGTGGTCACGAGAGAGGGTTTCATATTCCAATTGCAGCTATATCACTAGGGGCAACAATAGTTGAAAAACACTTTACACTCAATAAAGATTTAGAGGGGAATGACCATAAGGTTTCTTTACTGCCTGATGAGATGTCAACCATGGTATCTCAAATTAAAGATTTATCTAAAGCTCTTAGTGGTGATAGTGAAATAAAAAGAATATCCCAAGGAGAGAAGCTAAATAAGATTGCCCTTTCAAAAGGTGTTTATATGAATGTTGATTTAAAACCTGGAGATTCCTTTTCTGTAAATGAAACTGTTTTTAAAAGCCCATGTATAGGCATAACACCTGATGAAGTTGATTTTTTTGATGGTAAAACAATAACAAAGCAAATATTTAAAAATGATCCTATTAGTAGGTCATATTTTCAAACCGAAGAGGCTTTAAACAAATTTAAAAATATAAAGAATTGGGGCCTTCCGGTTAGGTTTAGAGATATAGACCAAATAGAAAGTAAATTTCATCCAAATTTTTTAGAGTATCATATGTTTTCTACAGATTTAAATGTTGATCCAAATGATCACATGTCTAAGCTTGAGAATAAGACAATGTCTATTCATGCTCCTGAACAATTTAAAGATGGTTTTATTCTAGATTTAGTATCTGAGGATCAAAGAATATTAAAGAAATCAAATGAAATTTTTAAAAAGATAATAGATTGGGCCCTGTCTGTGAAAAATATAACTAAACAAAATAAAATTAATCTAATTGTTAATGTGGGAGGAGCAACAACCAAAGAAAATAGTATTAATTCTTATAACAAAGATATAGCCTTTGAAAAACTAGCTTTAATTAATGAATTATGTAAAGGAAAAAATATTAATTTTTTACCTCAAACAATGCCACCCTACCCTTGGCATTTCGGTGGTCAGGGGTTTCACAGACTTTTTGTTGACCCTGATGATTTAATTAAATCACAAAAATGGTCAGATTTTAAATTTTGTATGGATATTAGTCACACTTTTATGTCATGTTCTCATTTAAACATTGACTTTGTTAATTCTCTAGATAAAGTATCTCCTTATTTTAATTACATGCACGTAGCAGATGCTATTTATCCTGGAGAGGAGGGAATTAATATAGGAGATGGGTTTATTGATTTCAACAAAATAAAGAGATATTTTAATTCAAATAAAATTATGTGGATACCAGAGGTATGGAACGGTCATTTAGATAATTTCAAAGGTTTTGAAGATGCACTAATAAAAATAAATCAAATATGATCACTTTTATTGTTCCAGCTAGAGAAGGTTCTCAACGTTTGCCAAATAAAAACATTAAAAAATTAAACGGTAAGCCATTAATTTTTTACACAATTGAAGCTTTATTAAATCATGATTTAATTAGTAACATAATTTTCACTTCAGACTCTAAAGAGTATTGTAATTTGGTTAAAAAAAAATTTGGAAATAAAGTAATTATAGAAGTTAGGCCTAAAGAAACTGCATCTAATAATACAAAAGTTGTTGACGAAATAGAACGCTTGCTCAGGTTTAGGTCAGAACTTTTTAAAACAGAATGGTTTGGTTTAGCTTTGCCTACAGCTCCTTTAAGAAATCACCAAACTGTTGCAAAAGCATTAGAGGTTTTTGAGTCAACCAATTATCCTCTTTTTTCTTGTAATGCATATGATTTTCCTGTTCAGTTTGCTTTTAGGAAAGATGATAAAGACAATAAATTTCAGAATTGGAAGTCAATATTCGACGAATCACCTATGATAACTGGAAATACAAGATCTCAAGATATAGAAAAGTTATTAAGGCCTAATGGTGCATTATATATAAATAAAAAGTCAAACTTTTTAGAATCTAAGATATTATATAAAAATGCAAATGCATTTGAGATATCTAAGAACGAATCAATGGATATAGACACAGAGCTTGATTTTAAAATAGTTGAAATATTAATCAAAGAAAATAATGAAAAAGTTAAGAGGTAGTGTTTTCTCAGTTCCTATGTTTTTTAAAAAAGATAAATCGATAGACTTTGTCTCACTAGAAAAATATATTATTAAATGTCTTGAAAACACTGGTGTAGAATTAATTTATGCAATGTCATACAATACAAGAATTAGGCAATTAAGTTTAAATGAGATTATACAAGTCTCCAAGCTTTGCTGTGAATTAGCTAAATCATATGATAAAAAAGCAATTATTGGCCATCCATATACAATAACTAATGATGAACTTCATGAATATTGCCAGTTAGTCAAAGAATTTAGTCCTTTTGCAATTTCTGTACTATATCCTGAGCGATATTACGGAAAAAACCAACCACTAATTGACTTTTATTCAATTCCCAAAAGAAGCAATTTAAATGTTTTAGTTCATGAACAAAAATTAGTTAGTGGTTTTAATGGCAATCTTATTGATTGGCCTGATGATCTCATACATGACGTATTTAGAGATGAAAATATAATAGCAGTTAAGGAAGATTCAAAAAACGATATTATTACTTCCAAGATTTTAAAAATTTCTAAAGAATCAGGCTTAAATGTAATAGTTGCAGGTGGGGGTAAAATAAGGGCAAGAAAACTTATGAAAGAAGCTAACCTGGAATGCTGGTTAAATGGAAGTTTAATGTTATTCCCAGAAATTTCTGATAAGGTTATAGAAGCATATCTGAATGGGGATGAAAATTTAATAAGTTGGTATGAAGAAAATATAGAGATACCATATTTTGATAAATTTATTAAAAATGTTGGATGGCATGTTGGCCATAAAGCTGCATTACATTTTCTTGGATATTGTGAATTAGAAGAAAGAGCTCCAATGCCTCAAATGAGTAATGAAGAATTAGATAATTATAAAGAGTTATTAAATAAATTAAAAGTTAGTGCTCAAATGATATATTACAATAACTATTAATTTGTTGTATTGAGAAACTTAAATAAAATTCTTTCTGAAATCAACAAAATGGAGTCTTCATTAGAAGTTAATAATATTATTTATGATAATGTTTTGTTGTGGCCAATCATTAGAGTCCATATCATTAAAAATCAAATAAAAGGAGAAATATCAACTTTTAGAGATAATATTTTATTGAGACTTTTAGTTTTAATAAAAGATTCGTTCACAATTTTTAGGATTAAAAACTTATTTAAAAAAAATATTTTTTTTGTCTATGGTTATGATCCATCTGGAAAGTATACTTTAGGAGATAAGTGTATACATAAACAAGGTGATCCAATTAAAGATTTTATAGGATCAAATAATTTTTATTTTTTGGAGTTTGGTTTAAGAAATTATAACACTCCTAGAATGGATCAAACTATTAATATTTCTATAGTTTTTGTTTTATATAAAATTTTCTTTTACCCATTTATTTTATCAAAACAAATAAAAAGAAAAAGAATATTAAAAAATCAAATAAATGATTTGATTGATAAATCAAAAATTGATATTTCAATTTGGAATGATTTAAATGATTTTTTTACTAAAAAATATTTTTTTGATTGTATCATAAAACTAATAAAGCCAAAAAAAATATTTTTAAAGTCATTTACTAATACTACCGCATATTCATTAGTATATTCTTGCAATTTAAAGTCGATACCAACTATTGAATATCAACACGGCCAACAAGGTGATAATAGTATTACTTATGCAAATTGGTTTAGCGTCCCAAAAAATGGTTATAAAATGTTGCCAAAAACTTTTTGGCTTTGGGATAATACTTTTGCTAATAAATTTGAGTTATGGATGTCAAAACAGAATTATCATGAAATAAAAATAGTTGGAAATTTATGGCAAAATTTTATTGAAAAGAATGATAAACTTTTCCCACCTTATAATTTATTTGATTCTAAATATAAAAACGTCTTAGTATGCTTGCAAAAGACTCATCTTCCAGAGGTTTTAAAAAAAGCTATATGCAATGATGATAAAATAATATGGTATTTTAGATTACATCCAAGAGAGTATCATAATAAAAATAAATTGATTTTTTTACTCAAGGACTTGACTGAAAATTATAATATAGAAATAGGTAATAAGTTTCCATTAGAGTCATTTCTTCAAACAGTTGATGCTGTAGTAACAGAATGGTCAACCGTGGCTTATGAGGCGGTAATATTTAATAAAAAATCAATTGTAATTCACCAAAATGGGCTAGAAGCTTTTAAAAAGTTCATTAAAAAAAAAGAAATATATTATACTGAGGATTACAAAAACCTTTTAAGGTTTATAAAAAATGAAAATATAGTAGAACAAGAATAGTAAAGAACATAAGATTTCAATAATAATCTATTTTGAAAAAAACAATATACATCACTAATATATTTCCACTGTATAGAAAATCACTTTGGGAAAAATTAATTCTTAATAATTCGTTTGATTTGGATATTTACTTTTCTGATTATAATCCAATGGGCATAAAAAATATAAATACAACTTCTTTAGATCCAAAAATTCAAAATCATTTAAAAAAAATTAAAAACATTTGGTTTTTTAATAGAATAATTATTTGGCAAAAAGGAGTAATAAAACATGTAGCGCTAGGTACCTATGATAATATAATGTTTTTAGGAGAATTTCAAATTTTATCTACTTGGATTGCAATTTTAATAGCTAAAGTAAGGGGTAAGAAGATATTACTTTGGTCTCATGGCCTTTACGGAAACGAATCTTATTTAAAAAAAAAAATTAGGGTTCTGTTTTACAGTTTTGCCCAAATTAATATTGTTTATGAAAATAGAGCCAAACAAATTTTAATAAATGAGGGTTTTAAATCTGAAACTATTGAGGTTATCTACAACTCATTAAATTTCAATAAACAAAATTTAATCTACTCTAAACTAGAAAATGAAGAAAATGTAAATCCTATTAATTTTTTTAGTAACAAATCACTTCAAACAATTTTTTTTGTTGGCCGTATTACTCCTCAAAAAAGAATTAACGAGCTTTTAGATTGTCTAGCATTACTAAATAATAAAGTAATTAAATATAACTTGTTGATCATTGGAGATGGACCAATTTTAAACAAATTAAAAAATGAATATAATAATTTTGTTGAATTGGGTTGGTTATGTTTTTATGGTGCAACTTATGATGAAGATGAACTTGCAAATTTAATTTTCCATTCTGATTTATGCGTATCACCTGGCAATATAGGCTTAACAGCTATCCACAGTCTTACTTATGGAACTTCAGTTGCTTCTCATTCTAACTTTAGAAATCAAATGCCAGAGGTTGAAATTATTAAAGAAGGTGAAAATGGGTTTATATTTAAAGAGAATAACATTGAGGATCTTGCTTTTAAAATAGAGAAATTCTTTAATACAAAAAGAAAAAGTAAAAAAGTTATTAGGAATAAAATAGTGGAACTATATAACCCTGATAATCAATTAAAGATTTTTAAAAGAATATTAAGTTAGATTCTAGATTTTTATGTCTTAAAATAAATACAAAATTGAAAACAAAAACATTAAATTTTTCTAATATCAGAGCTGGAGGAGCTAAACAAGTTGCCATTAGCTTTTTGTTAGAATTAAAATATAAGGATATTGAAAAATATAATATTATAGTTTCAGAGGAGGTTTATTTTGATTTAAAGTCTCTTAATTATGAATTTATAAAATTGTTAAAAATTTATAACTCCTCTATATTCAAAATTATTAGCTTTTCATTGATGCCAGAAATTAGAAATGTAAATCTTATTTTTACACTCTTTGGTCCTTTCTATGGATTTACTAAAGCAAAAACTATAACAGGTTTTGCTCAAGGATGGATTCTATATCCGGATAATTTAGTTTATAATCAAATCACTTATTTTGAAAAATATAAATTAAAACTTAAATTTTTTATTCAATTATTATTCTTCAGAAAAGATAATTTATTAATTTCTGAAACGAATGTTTCTAAAGAGGTTTTAAAAAATGAATTGAATTTTAAAAATATTGAGGTTGTAAATAATTCTCTCAATACTATTTTTTATAAATATAAACCCCAGATTAAAAAGAATAATTTATCTATAAAAATTGGAGTTATTTGTAGAAATTACCCACATAAAAATCTTCAAATCTTACCAGAAATATTAAAAAGTTTAAAGGATAATTATGCTTTAAAAGTATCTTTCTATGTTACCCTAACTGATATTGAGTTTAACACTATGGCATCTAATTTTAAAAAAAATATTAAAAATTTAGGTCCATTAAATATAATAGACTGTCCAAACTTTTATAAAAAAATGGATCTAATCTTTTCTCCATCATTATTAGAGATTTTCTCTGCAACTCCTTTAGAATCTTTATATATGAAAAAACCTTTTATATGTTGTGATTTGCCTTTTAATAAGGGTTTTTTAGAAAAATTTGCTTTTTATACAAAGCCAAATGATATTTCAGATTCATCACGAATTATTAGTGAAGTAATTGAATTATATAGAAGTAATGATCCACTTCTAAAAAATATATTAAATTTAGGTTCAGATTATGTCAAACAAAATTTTAAACCCTCTAATAGAGCTAAAGCTTATTTGGAAATAATTAATAGATATGAGTAAGAAACTTTTAATAACTGGAGGGACAGGAAGTTTTGGAACTGCTTTTTTGAAAAAAGCATTAATTGACAATAATTTTGATGAAATAAGAATTTTTTCAAGAGATGAAAAAAAGCAAGACGATCTACGTATTGAATTAAATGATTCAAGAGTAAAATTTCATATAGGGGATGTAAGAGATTATTCTTCCGTATCTCAAGCTATCAATGGTGTTGATTATATCTTTCATGCAGCTGCTTTAAAGCAAGTTCCTTCATGTGAGTTTTTTCCGTTAGAAGCAATTAAAACAAATATACTGGGAACGGAAAATGTACTTTTATCTGCAGAAGCTTTTGAAGTTAAGAAAGTTGTTATTTTAAGTACTGACAAAGCAGCATATCCAATTAACGCAATGGGAATGACAAAAGCTTTAATGGAAAAAGTAATGGTAGCTAAATCCCGTAATCTAGATGATTCCAAAACTATTTTTTGTGGTACTAGATATGGAAATGTAATGGCTTCAAGAGGATCAGTTATCCCATTATTTATAAATCAAATTAAAACTAGTAGACCTTTGACCATCACAGACCCCGAAATGACTCGTTTTATGATGACCCTTGACAATGCCGTAGAACTGGTGCTTTATGCATTTAAAAATGGAAAACAAGGGGAAATGTTTGTTCAGAAAGCACCTGCGGTAAAAGTTTCTATACTAGCCCAAGCACTTTTGGAGTTATATGATTCTAAATCACCTATTCAAGAAATTGGCATTAGACATGGTGAAAAAAAATATGAGACTTTAGTAACATCTGAGGAAATGGTTAAAGCTATTGACTTAGGTAAATATTATTCAATTGGCTCTGATAACAGAGATTTAAATTATGCTCCATATTTTTCAGAAGGCAAAAAGAGTGAAGTTTCCAACAGCGAGTTTAACTCAGATAATACTGAGCGTTTAGATGTTGCCAAGATGAAAGATTTATTAATGCAACTCCCGGAAATTAAAAATGATCCACTTATAAAATAGTAATAACTTGAAAATTGGAATCACAGGACAAGATGGATTTATAGGCTATCACCTTTCTCAAACAATAAAATATAAATTTGAGAAATATACAATTGTTCCTTTTGAAACGAAGATTTTAGGAAATAGTAAATTACTAGAGACCTTTGTTTCTTCCTGTGATATAATTATACATTTGGCTGGTGTTAATAGAGCTAGTTCAAATGAGGAAGTATATAATTTGAATATGCAAATTAATGTTGCTTTGAAAGAAGCACTAATTAATAGCTCATTTAACGGTCATCTAATTTTTGCATCCTCCTTTCAAGAGGATTCAGGCTCTATGTATGGAAAAGTAAAAAAAGAGTCTAGGATTTTATTAGAGCAAACAATAAGTAAATTAAAAGGTAAATTCACAGGGCTTATTATTCCAAATGTGTTTGGGCCCTTTTGTAAACCAAATTATAACTCATTTATCGCAACATTTTGTTCTAAAATCATAATTGATCAGGATCCTAAAATTATACAGGACTCAAAAGTTCCACTTATTTATATAGAAAATTTAGTTAGCCAAATTATTAAAAATATTCAATCTGACAATCAGGTAAAGCATTATAATGTCCTCTGTGATATTGAAATTAGAGTATCAAAAGTTTTAAGAATTTTAAATCAATTCAAATTTTCTTATTTAAAAAACAACACCCTGCCCCTATTTACTAATTCTTTTGAATTTGACTTATTCAACACCTTTAGGAGTTATATTAATTTAGAAAAGAATTATCCTATTTCATTAAAGAAACATTCTGATGAAAGAGGTTTTTTCTCTGAAATATTAAGAACAGAAATTGGAGGTCAAATTTCATACTCAACAACCATATCTGGTAAAACGAGGGGTAATCATTTTCACACAAGGAAAATAGAACGATTTACTGTTTTGAAAGGAGATGCTAAAATTTCACTTCGTAAAATTGGAAGTGAAAAAATTTATGAATTTTTTTTAACTGGAGATCTGCCTAGCTATATTGATATACCAATATGGTTTACACATAGTATTACTAATATTGGAAGTGAACCCCTAATAACCTCATTTTGGATAAATGAGCCTTATAATCCTGAAGATTCTGATACTTATTTTGAAAATGTTTAATTTTAATAAAAGGAAATGAAAATTCTATCTCCATTAAAAGTAGTTACTGTTGTTGGTACAAGACCTGAAATTATTAGATTATCAAGAGTTATAGATGCTCTAGATAGTTCATCAGCAATTGATCATGTATTGATTCATACTGGTCAGAATTATGATTACACTCTAAATGAAATATTTTTTGAAGAGCTAGGTATTAGAAAGCCAGATTATTTTTTAGAAGCAGCAGGAGAAACATCAACAGAAACAGTAGGAAACATTTTAATTAAAATTGATTCTTTATTAAACAAACTAAAACCGGAAGCATTTTTAGTATTGGGAGATACAAATAGTTCATTGTCTTCAATGTCTGCCAAAAAAAGAAAGATTCCAATTTTTCATATGGAAGCTGGTAATAGGTGTTTTGATCAAAGAGTCCCTGAGGAAACAAATAGAAAAATAGTTGATCATATAGCAGATATAAATCTAACTTACAGTGATATTGCTCGCGAATATCTTTTAAAAGAGGGATTGCCTGCAGATAGAA
This sequence comes from Flammeovirgaceae bacterium, assembly GCA_038113315.1. Lineage (GTDB taxonomy): Bacteria > Bacteroidota > Bacteroidia > Cytophagales > MED-G16 > MED-G16. The sequence goes on from JAYNOQ010000007.1 coordinate 29,377, forward strand.
TTATAAAAACAGGGTCTCCAATGTTTGAAGTTTTATCTTTTTATGAAGAACATATATCTACCTCAAATGTTTTAAAAAAATTATCCTTAAAAAAAGAAAAGTACTTTTTGGTTTCTACTCATAGGGAAGAAAATGTTTCAAATGAAACCAATTTTAAAAATTTATTAGAAAGTTTAAATCAAATAGCTCTTAAATTTAATTATCCAATTATTGTTAGTACACACCCAAGAACAAAAAAGGAAATCAGTAAATTAAAGTTAACTACTAATCCACTTATACGATTTTTAGATCCTATGGGTTTTATAGATTATAATGCTCTTCAAAGTAATTCCCTTGTTGTACTTTCAGATAGCGGAACTATTTCAGAGGAATCTTCAATCTTAAATTTTAGAGCACTTAACATTAGAGAGGCTCATGAAAGACCTGAAGCGATGGAAGAAGCTTCAGTTATGATGGTAGGTATTCATCCAGAAAAAATTCTTAGAGGTTTAGAAGAGGTAATTTCACAGAATATTGGTGACTATAGAGATTTTAATTTAGTATCAGATTATTGCAGCCCAAATGTTTCTTCAAAAGTTGTTCGAATTATTTTATCCTATACCTCATATGTTAACAGAGTAGTTTGGCAAAAAAAATAAATAAAAAAAGACTTTTAATTCACTCCCTTGTTTTTAGTCCAGATGGAGTATCAACTGCTTATTTATATAATGATATTGCATTAGGCTTTCAAAAAAAAAAATATGAAGTAATTGTTTTAACAACCACTCCACATTATAATCAAATTCAAAATTCTTTAGATAGACAGCCATTAAAAAAACGTTTTTTGGGTCTATTTTTTACTAGTAACTTTAATGGAATTAAGGTCTATCATATTCCATTAAAAAAATATAAAAACTCTCTGGTAAGAATTTTATCTTTTTTCTACTGGCATTGTACTTCATTAATCATTGGTCTATTTTTGAAAAAACCAAATATTATTCTTACACCCTCACCACCTCTTTCAAGTGGCCTAATATCAATTTTATTAGCAAAAATTAAAGGATCAAAGTGTGTTTATAATGTTCAAGAAATTTATCCTGATTTACTCATCAATCATGGAAGATTAACCAATAAGTTGATAATTAATTTTTTAAAAATATTGGAAGGTTGCGTTTACAACTGGTCAAATGTAGTTACAACTATTGATATAAGTTTTTATAAGACTATTAAAACAAGAATTAGAAATCATAATAAATTGAAAATAATTTCAAATTTTGTAGACACAGATCTATATAAAACAAGTTCTTCAAATCCTTTACCTAAAGTATTTAAAAAAATAAAAGGAAAGACTAACATGGTCTATGCTGGGAATATTGGAATAGCGCAAGAATGGGATCTAGTTGTAAATCTTGCTAAAGTTATTAAGAAATATCCCATCACAATATGGATTATTGGAGAAGGGGTGAAAAAAAAATACTTAGAATCTCAAATTAAGAATCATAATCTTACTAATATTCACCTTTTGCCATATCAGGAAAGAAAATATATGCCTGAAATTAATTTGTTTGCAGATTTTCATTTTATTGCTATGAATAAAAATATGGAGAATGATGGGTTTCCTTCCAAAGTGTATACTATTATGTCTTCCGGCAAACCAATGGTGGTTGTCTCTTCAAAACAAACGCCTATTGTTTCTTTTTTAGAAGAAACTAAAGCAGCTCTTACAGTTACAAATCATTCTCTTAGAGATTTTAGAAAAGCTGTCTTAAAATTAACAACAGATAAAAATTTAAGAGATAAATTAGGACTTAACGGAAGAAAAATTGTTGAACAAAATTATAATAAGCAAGTTGTTATTGAGAAATATCTTAAACTAGCCGAAAACATTTAGAAATCAAAAAAACTCTATAGCTAATACAATGATTAGTCTTCATTTCTAATTGTAAGTCAATATAAAATTAAATTTCTGTTTAAGTTGAGATAGAAGCTGCTTTTAAATTATTAATTTTGTGCCTAGTAATAAAATGAATTTGGATACTATAATTTTAAGCGGTTTAGCAGCTCTAGTATTGTCTGTTTTTTTAAATTTTGTTACAAACAAAATTTTTATTTCAAAAAATATTATTGATCATGTAAATAAAAGATCTTCTCATACTGGGATAGCAACAAGATCTGGAGGGCTTGTAATGTTTTTAAGTCTTTTTTTAATTTCATTATACTTTTATTTTACTGGGTATGATCTCTACGAGTACTCATTGTTAATTCCTTTAGCTGTGCTATTAACTGTAGGGCTCTATGATGATATAAATGATGTTGATTTTAAACTTAAATTTATTTTTCAAATCATAGCAGCTAAAATTTTAATTGATAATGGTATTATAATTGATAATCTACATGGCTTTGCAGGAATATATTCATTGAATAGATTGATATCTCAGTTATTAACAATTTTCATAGTTTTAGCAATTATCAATTCAATTAACTTCATTGATGGTATCGATGGTTTAGCCTCAACTATTCTGATATTATTTATTATTTGTTTTGAATTTTTTGGAATTTCAATGACTCCCTACAGTAATCTTTCTGTTATTTTAGTTATGTCTTTAATACCCCATCTTTACTTTAATTTTAGAAAAAAAAATAAAATATTTCTGGGAGACTCAGGATCCCTATTTCTGGGTGGTATTACAAGTATATATGTTATTCATATCTTATCTAGTGAATATATAATCAAACCCCAATATGATCTACATAAAATAATTTTTGTCTTCACTTTATTAGCTTATCCAATTACCGATATAATAAGAGTAGTAGTTATAAGATTATTCAATGGATCATCTCCATTTAAAGCTGATAAAAATCATCTTCATCATATTCTTTTAGAAAGACTAAAGAATCACTTTAGTGTAGTCTTAGCAATTATTCTGTTTACAATAGTTAATATTTTATTAATTCAGTCTATTTTCTAAACTTTCAGAATATTAATTATTGCATAATTGTTCGTAGATATTTGTAGTACCTAATATACCTGCTTCATGAGCAATTTTTAAATCCTTACATCCTTCTGTCTCTTTTCCTTGTTGATATAAAATAAGTCCTCTAAGATAATAAGGTTTTTTACTCTCAAGTCTTGGATTATTTATTAGTTCGTTTAAAATATTTAGAGATTCTTTATATTCTTTTAATCTTATAAGAGTGGTAGCCAAATTCTCTTGGTAAGGAAGTTCAAAAGGGTTAAGATTTCTAGCTTGATCCCAGTATGCTAATGCTAAGTCAAATTCCTCATTTTTAAAATATTCTTCTGCAAGTAAATGGTAAGTACCTGCTTTCATGGTATTTTCATATCCTACCCTTAAGGTATAAAATGCTTTCTTTGATAAATCAGTATTTACCACAGACTCATATTCAGAGGTTATATTATTTTCATCTTTATCCATTACAGCAGCAATTGCAGTTAAAAATAATTCATTATGATTTAGTGATTTATTTTGATGATTATCATATAAATCTTTCATTTCAATAGTATCTTTTAATCTCATCAAAGATTGCATATAATGAGCAAAATGAAGAATATTATTTGGTATTTTGTTATAGGCTATTTTAGCATAATATTTAGCACTATCATAATTTTCTTGCTCATAATATATCTGACTTAACCAAGCTTCCTCAAATTTTAGAAAAGGATTATACTTTTTGCCTTCATGAAACAAAGTCTTTGCCTCTTCATAATTTTTATTTTTAAATAAAAAGAAGGCTCTCATGGATTTTAAAGGGATTGTAGTTGATGTAACGCTTGGAAAGTCTAATTCCATGTTGTCTAATAAATTTTCTGGCAGGTCTGTCCTAGCAAAATTGTAATATCTTAGTAAAGTATTCTGTTCAACTGCAGACTTGTATACTCTTGATGAAATATATATTGAAATTGGTGTTAGAATAAGAAATAGATAAATAAAAATCTTTTTAAAACTAAAATTTAGATGAAAAACTCGGTTTTTTAACTTTATTATTGAGTAACCGGTAATGAATAGAAAAGTTATTTGTTGATAGGGCCTTGAGGTTGGAAAGTTAAAAAAAGAATCAAATAAATATACTAAAATTGATAAAAGCAAAGCTGTCTTGAGTAACTTTTCTTTATCAAGTTTTTTTACTTTTAAAATTTCTCTTAATAATAGGAATAAAACATATAGAATAAAACCATAATAAATAATACTTCCTATTATTCCAGATTCAGCAGCTATCTCTAGAAAATCATTATGTACATGATAAGGTACAGTATAACCTTGCATATATTTAGAATCTTTATCAATAGATATTATCTCCCAATTTCCATTTCCAATACCGAACACAGGAAACTGCGATATAGTCTCTATGGCATGTTTGTAAAACCTTAATCTGGATGATACGGAACGATCGTCGGTATTTAAACTAGATATTCTCTCATTGAAATCTCTTGTTTCAAAAAAATTAGATGCTGTATTTCCAATAAAATAACAAAGTATTAATGGGAGTAAACATGTTAGTAAAGAATTTTTAATTCTTTTTAATAAACTCAATTTTAAAATTGATTGATAATAAAGTAAATAACAAAAAAATAATATTGAAATAATTATTGATACAATTATTGCACTTCTTGTTTGAAAAACATAAAAAATGTCATAAAGAATTAAAGTAGATAAGATCATATAGAAAAACTTCCATTTTTTACTGTTAACAGTATAGTAAAATATAAATGGCAACTTCATCAGCATAGTGTATGATATCATATTTACGCTTCCAGTAAAACCTCTAAAAATGATATTTCTATTAGTTGGTTTACCCTCAACAATAATTTGATTTATATATGGATAATAACTAGTAATTATCTCAAGACTTAAAATTGATAGTATTACAATTTTAAGTAATTCATTTCTTCGCTTGATGTTAGATAAAAAATAAAGTATAAATATAAAAGACAGTAATTGCTGAAAATAAAGGTTTGATTGAATTATATACTCACCAATATTTATTGTATTTATGATTGATAGAAGAGACCAGAAAAAGAAAATTAGAAATAGAAAAAGTGGTAAAGACTTTAACTTATCTGCAATTAAGCTTATAAATTTTTTCTTATAAATTATATAAACACTAATAAAAGAAAAAGTGTTTAAAATTGATAAATATAAAGTTTGAATATATCTTTTATCAACAGATTCTAGATAAGGTACAAGGCCAACTAGAACATAAAGAAATATAAAAACTTTTGATACTAAACCAACCTTAATTTTTAACATTTGATAAAAATAAAAAAACCCTCCTTAAATAAGGAGGGTTAATTTAACTTTTTTTAAAGTTTAATAATTGGTTATGTTCCTAACCAGTGAATTCTAGATCTTGTAAATCTAACAGAACCTGAAGTAACAACTAAACCTTCTTCGGCAACTTGACCTGTAACAACATCGCCTCTAGCATCAGTTGGGAAAATACCCGTTGCCTCTAGACCAGAGATACTGTTTTGAGATGATGTACCAAACCCGATTTTGTTAGTAGTTAAAATCATACCAGTGTTAGAATAAACTCCTGTTTCAGTAATTGTACCAAGATTAGTTGCTAAGCTTGCAGAATTCGCAGCAGCTTTACCGCTACCAGCTACAACCTCTTCAACAGAAATCACAAGAGCGTTAGCAGTTGCACCGTTATCAGTAGTAGCTTCTGATGAACCAATTGTCCAAGCTATTCTTGATTTAGTTTCAACTCCTGAACTTTCAATACTTATTTTTCCACTAACTGGACTAAAAGTAATTGATACTACATCGTCAAATGCTCTTGTACCAGATTTTGATGATTTAAGTGTAGGAGCAGTAATTACACCAGCACTTGCAGACATTGTAGTCCAGTATGAGAATACACCAGACACAGAACCTGTACTGTATTTAGTATTCCAAGTAGAAACTAACTGTGATGCAATATTAGTAATTGCAGCAGTACTAGTTAAAACACCACTTGTAATAGTTGCAGTAATAGATGCATCACCAATTGACATAGTTATCTGATCCCATGATGAAATAGCTGATACAACACCTCCTGAATCACCTAATAATGTAGCTAATGTAAGAGCTGTAGAATTAGTATAGTTTTCTCCATTATTTCCAGTTGTTGGAGTAACAGAGTTTAGGAATGTAATGTTTGGTAATGTTGGAGACCCTTGTGCCTCTACATTAAGAGTAACACCTAAGTCAGTCGCTCTTGTTGTAGCTGTAGAGCTTAAAAGAGCTGAAACATCAGCTGCATTAATACCTGTTAAAGCAACAGAACCAAATCCATCAGCGTCGTGGAATACACTATCACCACCAATTGTCAAGTTTAGACTTGTAGCTGAAGTGTTATCTACCAACCATGCATATTTCTGTTTTACAGCACTGTATCCAGTTGGATTAGTTTCTAAGTAATCAGATGCTGTATTTAAATATACTGCACCAACCCAGTTAGTTTTACTAGTAGCTTGATCTGAGTAAAGAATAGCGTTACCACTATTTTGCTCACCAGCATTTTCAGTATCAACAGCATCAGCATCAACAGTGTGAATACTTACTGTATCAAAGTGAACAGCAGCATCAGCATCAGCATCCGCTTGGTATAAAAGTAATGGAGCACTTAGTGTTTCCATTCCTGAAGCAGTAGTATATGTTCCTAAGTCATCAGCATCATTTGTACCATCAATAGAATATTGTGAAGTACCGTCATCAGTATCCTGAGCTTTTGTAGCAACTAAAGCGTTACTATAAACAGCAATTGTAGGATCAACAGTTGAAGATGTTCCTAAACCAGCCCATCCTGTAAAATCTACAGTAGCTAATTTAGCGTTACCAGTAACTGTCATATTTCTAATTTTAGATGCACCAAATGTTAATGAAGCAAGCTCAGCATTTGATGTAATACTAGCTGTTGCATAAGTAGATGCAGTACCTGTAGAACCTCCAACTTGTGCAAGACCAGTTGTGTGATCAAGCTCTAATGAAGTAAGACCATCGTTTAGTGTTACATTTGTATTCCTAATTGTAGAGCCTGTTACATCAACAGATGTAAGGTTATCATTGTTAGAAATTGTTAAATCTCTCATTGTAGCCTCAATGTCTATAGTTGTTAAATCACTTAATGAAGTGAAATCAACATCTAAGAAAGACCCTGTCAGTGTAACAGAAGTTAAATCTGACATACTGCTAAAGTCTAATGTAGGTGTTTCACCTGTATACGAAGCAATTGAACCACCATAAGCACCAGGTGCTTTTAAAGCAGCAGATAAATCTGGATCTGAAGCAACGTCAACATCTAGTACAACAGTTTCAAGATCATCAGCACCACTTAATACAAATTGCTCTGCATCAGTAATGTTAATGTTTTCAACTCCTCCGTTAACTGTAATTTTACCTTTGAACCCGTTAAGAGTAAGGTTTTCTACATTCGTTGCACTAATAGATCCACTATAAGAAGTAATATTTGAAATGTTTACATCTTTAGGTCCATTAATAATAAGTGCAACATCAGTTGCTGTACCTGTAGCAGATACATCATCTAGACTTGAGATATCAAGTGTAGCATCTTTCTTAGTACTAATTGTAAGACCATAGTCTGATCCAACACCTGGATAGTTTGCTAAAGATCCTAGATCAACATTAGTTGCAGATGCAAATGATATAGTATCATCTGTACCACCTGTTTCCAGATTAGTTACTGTAGTTAAAGCACTAAAGTCAACACCTGTAACCTTAGATGTATAAGTAGACACAAGATTAATTGTTCCTGCAGAGACAAGAGCTTTAGCAGAAACTGGTCCGTTAACAGTTAAAGTTAAGTCAGCAACAGATGCTAAGTTATCAAAAGTCATTGGTGTAACTGTAGTAGCTGAAGCAGAATAAGTATAATTTCCTGTAACAGTAAAGATTTTATCAATCACTGACTGAAGCTTTGTAGCATCCATTGCAGTAGACTGAGTAATAGTTACTGTACCATTAATTATGTTTATGTTGTTTCCTAATGCAATCGCAGCGTCTAATCCTGCAGCACTTGAAATAGTCAAGTCCTTAGTGTACACGTTGCTTGTTGCAAGTAGTTCATCTACATCAGACTGAATCGCAGCAACCTCAGCTTGAAGTGCAGTAACTGCAGAAGCAGTAGCAGCAGTAGCTAATGAAGCTTGAACAGCGTCTACTTCAGCTTGTAAAGTTGCTAAAGATGCAGAAAGACCAGTTAGGTCAATTGCACTTGCAGCAGAACTCGCAGCAGAAGCAGCAGATTGAGCAGCATTAACACCAGCTTGAAGACCAGAAATTGATCCAGATAGTGAAGCCACTTGACCTGATAAAGATGCTAAACCGTCAACTTGAGATTTTAACGCACTAATTTGAGCGTTTAAGTCATCAAATTGATCATCATAATTTTGACAACCCACAAATACAAGTGAGGCAGCCAAAAGGGTTAATAATCCTTTTTTCATTGTTTTAAAATTTAATTTATATTTAGTTTGTATATTTTTCATATGAACGTTCATGTTACATAAATAAATGTACACACACACAATAACAAAGACCGTGCCAAAATAAATAATATTAACATAACTCACTGATATTCAATTATATAAAAAGTTAACAAAATCTTAAAAATGATAAAAAATACACTTATTACACTAATTCTAGCAATTTTGCTTGTATCATGCACCAATAGTGAAGGTCCAGGGATAATAACTATTGATACACATGATGATATAAATGTTGCAAACTTTACAGATTCATTGAATTACACAATGGACACTGAAACTCAAGTAAATCTCCCAAAAATGATTGCAGGAGGGCTTGATGTAGCATGGTTTGTAGTCTATACTGCTCAAGGTGAACTAAATGATGAAGGCTATGCAAAAGCAGAGGAAAATGCCATTGCAAAATTTGACGCAATAGACAGGCTTGTTAATGAATATGCTCCGGATCAAATTGAATTAGCCTTAAATTCAGATGATGTAAGAAGAATTTATGCTAAAGGCAAGAAAGTAGCAATGATTGGTGTTGAAAACGCATACCCTATGGGGCTTGACACAGCAAATGTTAGAAAATATTGGGAAAAAGGTGCTAGATATGTTTCTTTAGCTCATAACGGCCATAGCCAGTTTTCAGACTCAAATACTGGAGAGTTTGACAATACTGCCTTACACGGCGGTTTGAGTGATTTAGGTAAAGAAGTTGTTGAGCTTCTTAACTTCTACGGTTTAATGATTGATATTTCCCACCCTTCTAAGGAGGCAATAAAACAAATGATTGAGCTGAGTAAAGCGCCAGTTATTGCTTCTCACTCTTCAGCAAGAGCTTTAAGAGATCATCCGAGAAATCTAGATGATGAGCAGCTTAATTGGGTAAAAGAAAATGGTGGTGTTATTCAAACAACAGCCTTAGGCTCTTTTTTAACTGATCGTAAGGATCCTCCACCTAATATGGATGATTTTATGGATCATATAGATTACATGGTAGATAAAATTGGTATTGACCATGTTGGAATTAGCTCAGATTTTGATGGAGGTGGAGGAATAGTAGGCTGGATGGATGCTTCAGAGACTATGAATGTAACTGCTGCTCTTAAAGAGAGAGGCTATAGTGAGTCAGAAATTGAAAAATTATGGGGCGGAAATTTACTTAGAGTGCTTGACGAGGTTCAAGAAATAGCTGTAAAGATGCAAGCTGGAGAGTTATAATTCTAATTTAAGTCCAAGTCTAGCTATATTAAAGCCTTTTGAAGTAACATACTCAGATAAATCACTTTTTGGATCTAACATCATATTTGTGTGATTCATGTGTATGAAATAGACCTTACTTTTATCTTTTACGGATAAATTCTCAAGAAGGCTTATTGTCTCGCTTACAAGTGGATGTGGAATTTCACTAATATCTCGATTTATCTCTTTGGAATCATAAAATGTTGCATCCAAAAGTAAATAATCAAATTCTTGAACAAGTTCTATTAAGTTTTTACTCCACTTTTCCCATTTATCTATATCAGGTATAAATAAAGCTTTTTTATTTTTTCCAGTAATCTCATATGCTGCAGTCTCAGAGTATTCGTCTCTGTGTGGAACCTTTATTGGTGTTACTGATATATTACTTAAATGATTCGTTTTTTTACCAAAATTGATTTCCCTAATATTTATATTATTTAAATCTACTAGTTGACTCCAGGGACCATTTGTTTTTAAAAAATTAGCCATTTTAGGCAATGCATTAACCTTTAAATCCTTAGATCCTAGGGCTTCTCTGCCAAAATACATTAGGCCTGCATAGTGGCCAATATGAGCATGAGTTATAAAGACTGACTCTGGGAGTAAAAATTTTTTAAATATTTTTTTATCTAAATAGTTCAGCTGATATGGAAGGTCTGGTGAGGCTTCAAATAGAATATATTTTTGATTAACTGGATCAATAACTGCAATAGATGTTCTAAAATACTCTTCAAATTCATTGAATTTATCTTTACAAAATTCATGTTGACACCCTATATGAGGGAGTCCAGCATCTTGAACATTCCCCAGTATGTATATGTATTCTGATTGTCCATTTACAAAATTTATAAAGCTAAAAAAAAAGAAAAATTTAAAAAATCGTATCAAAATGAAAGGTTTAATCCAAAATGGACATTTCTTTTTGGAGCTGGCTCATAATATCTTTTTCCAAAAGCATTAATTCTAATATTATCAAAATAATTTACATCTAACAAATTATTTACCCCAAGATAAATCTCACTATTATTGAAAATTTGTTTTGA
>JAYNOQ010000008.1:0-27060 GCA_038113315.1 Flammeovirgaceae bacterium
AGGAAAATGAAAAAAATAAAACTGGTGTGTTTACTGGTGCTTTTGCAATAAATCCTATTTCAAATGAAAAAGTACCTATTTGGACATCTGATTATGTCTTATCAAGCTATGGAACTGGAGCAATAATGGCAGTACCAGCACATGATGAAAGAGATTACGAATTTGCTAAAAAATTTGATTTAAAAATAACTCAAGTCATTGATCATGATACTGATGAAAAATGTTTTACTGGAAATGGTAACATGATTAATTCCGGTGAGCATGATGGCAAAACAAATAATGAATTTAAAAAAATAGTGATCAAATTACTTGAAGATAAAAACCAAGGTGAAAAAACAATTAATTATAAATTAAGAGATTGGATATTTACTAGGCAAAGATACTGGGGTGAACCTATTCCAATCCTTCATAATAAAAACCAAAGAATATCGGTTAAAGAATCAGATCTTCCAGTAGTCCTTCCAGAGGTTAAAAGTTACTTACCAACTGATGATGGTTCATCGCCACTTGCAAGAAATAAAGATTGGACAAAAGTGGAAATAGATGGTAAAGTTTTTTCAAGAGAAACTAATACAATGCCTCAATGGGCTGGATCTTGTTGGTATTACCTTAGGTACCTTGACCCTAATAATAATGAAAAATTTGCTGATGAGAAAAAAATTAAATATTGGATGCCAGTTGATTTATATATAGGAGGAGCAGAACATGCTGTTCTACATTTACTTTATTCTAGATTTTGGCACAAAGTTTTATTTGATCTAGGTCATGTTAATACATCTGAACCTTTTAAAAAACTTGTCAATCAAGGAATGATCTTAGGTAGATCAAATTTTATTTATAGAGTAAAAGGAACTAATAAGTATGTATCTTATAATCTAAAAGATAAATATGAATACACTAAAATTCATGTTGATGTTAATCTTGTTCAAAATGATAGATTAAATCTTGATTCATTTAAAAAATCATCTAAAGAATATAAAGAAGCAGAATTTATTCTAGAAAAAGAGGAATATATATGTGGATTTGAAACTGAAAAAATGTCAAAATCCAAAAGTAATGTTGTAAATCCAGACAGTATTATATCTAGATTTGGAGCTGATACTCTTAGAATGTATGAAATGTTTTTAGGCCCAATAGAACAGTCTAAACCTTGGAATACTAATGGAATTGAAGGAGTATATAAGTTTTTAAATAAATTTTGGTCTTTATTTTTTAATGGCAATTCATTGCAAATATCTGATGAAAAACCTTCTAAAGAAGAATTTAAAATACTTCATACTTCTATAAAAAAAATTAAAGAAGACATTGTGAGATTATCTCTAAATACATGTATTAGTCAATTAATGATTACAGTAAATAGTCTAAGTAAAATAAAATCTAATAAGAGAGAAATTCTTGAACCCTTAACTATTATAATTTCTCCATTTGCACCTCATATCTGTGAAGAATTATGGAGTAAATTAGGTAATGAAGAAAGTATTTCATATGCAAGTTATCCCAGTTTCAAAAAAGATTATTTAATTGAAAATGAATACGAATACCCAATAATGATTAATGGTAAATTAAGAGCTAAACAATTATTTAGCGTGGATATATCAAATTCAGAAATTGAAAAAAGTGTTTTAGAAATTGATAACGTAAAAAAATGGGTCAGTAAATCAGATATCAAAAAGATTATTATTGTACCAAATAAAATAATTAATATAGTTTCTTAAATTTTATTTAAACTATCAATCAATTGATATTTTATTTTATCAATCCACATTTCATACATTTTTTTTGATGGGTGTAATTTATCATCAGCAAGTAAAGTTGTATCAGATTCTGCTTCACGTGAAATATCAGTAATATCAAAATACATTATATTATACTTCTCTGAAATAGACCTATTTATATCATTATAAGTATTAATTTCATTATATATTTTTTCTTTACCTCTACTTTTACCAAAAGGAGTAACTCCATAATCAGGTATTGATAAGACAAATACTTTACTTTTATTTTTTGAGTAATTTATCGCTCTGACTAAAAGATTTTCAAATTCTTTAACATAATTTTCAATACTATAACCTCTAAATTGATTATTTACACCAATTAATAAAGAAATAATATCATATTTTGGAAGAGATACATTATCTAAAGTATCAATTAACTCATCAGTTGTCCAACCAGTTTTTGCAATAACTCTAACTGAGTCAATTAAAGAAATTTCATTAACAATTTGTTTAGGATAAGAATGCTCAAAAGGTATACCCTCACCTATTGTATAAGAATCTCCTAAAGCCAAATACTTTAAATTTGAATTATTAATTTCGTTTTCTTGTGAACAAGAGTTTAGAAAAATTAAAAAATATATTATATAGATATATTTCAAATTAACCTTCTTAATACAACAACTAATACACCAATAAGAAACATTATAATAGAAATTTTGTTCACTGTATGCATTGCTTTCAAACTAAAATTAGCTTTAGAATTAGGGTCTTTTTTTCTAAAGAAGTAATTTAAAACTTCAGAAAAATCGAAATAATATGATATTTTTTTTTGTTTTTTATTCATAACTAGTATTTAAGGTTCAATCCAATTTCCATCTTCTTTAATTAGATTTACAAGTTCGTCAACTCCATATTTAAAATTTATTCCTCTTTTAACAACTTCTTGGCCTCTGTATAAGGTTATTTTATCTACTCCTGATCCAACATATCCATAGTCAGCATCAGCCATTTCACCAGGTCCATTAACAATGCATCCCATAATTCCAATTTTTAATCCCTTCAGATGATCTGTTCTCTCCCTGATCATTGCAGTTGTTTCCTGTAAGTCAAACAATGTTCTACCGCAGGATGGACATGAAATAAAGTCCGTAGAAGTAACTCTTACTCTAGCAGCTTGAAGAATTTTAAAAGACAAATTATTAATTTTTTTAATTTCCTTAATTTCTGAAGAATGATTTCTAATAAATATTCCATCGCCATAACCCTGAATAAATAGACCTCCAATATCAGTCGATGAGTGGATAATTAAATCATCAGAATAATCTGAATCATAATTACCAGAAAGAATTACTGGATTTTTTAAATCGAAATATTTCAAGAAAAATGATCTCATATCCGGCATGAAATGTTCATTATTTGAGTTTAAAATCAATACAAAGTTTTCAGGAATTCTAATATTTTTAAATTTTTCTAGATCAGTAGTCTGTATCATTAAAAAATTAATATTTTCAGAAAATAAATTTTCATCTAAATCTATAAATTCATTAAATGTGAGTAATGGATAATAATTTTCATTATTCTTCTTATTTAACCAAGATCGATAGTTTAATATAAATTGATAATTAATTTCCTCAATATTTAAATTATCACCAATATAAATATAGTCTGGAGATGTGTCTGATCTCTCCCATTTTTTAGATTTAAAATCAAAAGTAATGCCAATATTTTCTAATGTTTTAGTATTTATAATTTCTAAGTTTGAAAAATTAGAAATAACTATAGGAAAATTATCTCCACCAATATCAAGTATTTCCGTCGACTCTCTTTTTACATATTTAAAAGGAGAAAAATTAATCTTTGTAGGAGACTCAATTAATTTATGATTTCCACGATTTTTATATCTATCTACTATAGCTTTCGCAACTGGAGATTCAAATTCAGGTTCTTCAGTTAATGAAACTCTTATTGTGTCTCCAATTCCATCATCGAGAAGAGATCCAATTCCAATTGCAGATTTTATTCTACCATCTTCGCCCTCACCTGCTTCTGTAACTCCTAAGTGAAGAGGATAATCTTTTAAACTTGAGTTATTTAATTTATCTACGAGTAGTCTGTAAGCATGAACCATTACTAATGGGTTACTAGCTTTCATAGATAATACTATATTATAATAGTTATGATCCTCACAGATTCGGAGATATTCTAATGCGGACTCAACCATACCTAGTGGTGTATCACCAAACCTACTCATTATTCTATCTGACAATGACCCATGATTAGTACCTATTCTCATTGCAGTACCATTTTTTTTACAAATTTTAATTAATGGTGAGACTCTTTCATAAATTCTTTCAATTTCATCGTTGTATGATTTATCATCATATTCTATTTGCTGAAATTTTTTCTTATCAGCATAGTTTCCAGGATTAATTCTAACTTTTTCAACAATTTCAGCAGCAATTTCAGCAGCATTTGGAGTGAAATGGATATCGGCAACTAAGGGAACATTATAACCTTTCTTATTTAGTTCATCCTTAATATTTTTTAAATTTTTAGCGTCATTTATACTAGGAGCAGTAACTCTAACTAGTTCACATCCGGCATTAATCATTCTAATAGACTGATTGACTGTTGCGTTAGTATCCATGGTATCAGTTGTTGTCATGGATTGAATTCTAATTGGATTATTTCCACCAATTCCTATATCACCAATTTTAACAGGAATAGATGATCTTCTTTTGTATTTAAATAAATTTTTTTTGAAATAATCTTCCAATTCTAAAGTTTATATATCACCAAGTTGGGGTCTGATAATGATTTCTTCAATAGTGGCGCCCTTAGAAGTATTATATGCAGAATAAATTGAGTTAGAAACATCATCTGGTTTGATAAAACGATCATCAGGTAATAATGTTCCGTCCCAACTACCAGTTCTAACTGCCCCAGGAAGAACAGATGTCACTTTTACACCTAAATCTTTTAATTCTTCTCTTAAGCATTGACTCATCCCATATAAAGCAAACTTTGATATACAGTAGGATCCTCCATTTGCATATGCAACTTTGCTTGCTATTGAACACATATTAAATATATGTCCATGCTTATTTTGAGTCATTAAACTTATTAATCCTTTTGTAACCCAATAATTTGAGTAGAGATTAATATTTATCATATTTTCTAAAGCGGAGTCATCTTCCTCAATCAATTTTCCGGGCACAAATGTTCCAACATTATTAATTAGTACATCAATCTTATCAGTTTTTTTCTTGATAAATTCAATAAAATTTAAACATCCTTCTTTGGTAGATAGATCTGAATTAATAGTAAAAACTTTTACCTTAGGATTTAGAGACTTAATATCAGATTCAAGTATTTTTAACTCATCTATTTTTCTTGAACAGGTGTAAATATCAAAGTTATTTTCAGCAAATTTAAGAGCTAATGAACGGCCAATTCCTTTTGAACCTCCAGTTATTATTAATGTTTTATTCATAAGACTAAAATGATGTAATTAATTTACAAATTTGTATGTATATTAATGAATAAATAGATATTTAATTGAAAAATTTCGGAAAATACATCTTATTCTTAATCTCTTTATTTGAAAGAAGAGAAAAACTGAAAACATATTTTAACTTAACAATTAATGAATGTATTAAAATAGGATATGATAGTTTATTTATTGTATCTATAGTTTCAATTTTTATGGGTGCTGTTACTACTATTCAAACAGCATTTAATTTAGTTGGCCCATTGATTCCTGATTATGTTATTTCATTAGTTGTTAGAGATATGACTCTCCTTGAATTATCACCAACTATTATAGCTATTGTTTTTGCTGGTAAAGTAGGGTCAAATATTGCAGGTGAACTTGGTACAATGAGAATAACTGAACAAATTGATGCTCTTGAAGTTATGGGTATAAATTCGAGTTCATATCTTGTACTTCCGAAAATTATTGCTGCACTCTTAATGTTTCCGATTCTAGTTGTTATTTCAGCTACTCTTGCTATCCTTGGTGGGTATACTGCAGGAGTTATGACAGATGTCATTACTGGACAAGAATACATCTATGGTTTACGATATGAGTTTAATCCATTCAATATACCATTTGCTCTCATAAAATCATATGTTTTTGCTTTTATAGTAGCATCTATTTCTTCATTTCAAGGTTACTATACTTCGGGTGGAGCATTAGAGGTTGGAAAATCAAGTACAAATGCAGTAACAAATAGTTGTATAGCTATACTAGTTGCTGATTATATTTTAGCTCAGATATTGTTATGATAGAAATTAAAGATATTACTAAATCCTTTGATAATAAGAAAGTTCTACACGGAATTAGTGGAAAATTTGAAAAAGGCAAAACCAATTTGATCATTGGAGCAAGTGGAACAGGAAAGAGTGTACTATTAAAATGTCTTGTAGGGTTATTATCCCCAGATAATGGAAAAGTATTATTTGATGGGAGATATTTCACTGAATCTGATAAAAAAACTACTACTCAAATAAGGAGAGAAATAGGTATGCTATTTCAAGGAAGTGCCTTGTTCGATTCTAAAAATGTTGAGGAAAATATAAAATTCCCCTTAGATATTTTAACTGAAATATCTGAAAAAGAAAAAATTGAAAAAGTTAATCATTGTCTTAACCTAGTTGGATTGGATAAGATTAATCAAAAAATGCCATCCGAATTAAGCGGCGGAATGAAAAAAAGAGTTGGTATAGCCAGAGCCATAGTAAATGATTCAAAATATTTATTCTGTGATGAACCAAATTCAGGACTTGATCCGCTTACTGCAATTAAAATAGATGACTTAATCCTGGAATTAACACAAAAACTAAATACAACTACAATTGTAGTAACCCATGATATGAATTCCGTAATTGAAATTGGAGAGTACATTATGTTTTTACATAATGGAAAAAAACTTTGGGAAGGTGACAATAAGAAGATTTTAAAAACCAAAGTAAAAGAACTTAATAGTTTTATTTTTTCTAATAAGCTCATGAAAAAAATAAAGTAACCTTAATCAATTAGTGAAGCTACCCTTTTCTTTATTTTATCTTTCTTCTCAATTTCTTTAATATTTTTTTTACTTCTATGGTACCAGAACCCTGCTCCTATAAGTATTAAAACATAAGTAGAGGTAAACAAATATATTATTCCTGAATTGATACTCGATGAAATTCCTGTACCGCCAGAGTTTGCATCACTCTCAACAATACCTCTACACATAGAACATCCCTGAGAATATAATTCAGTAATAGATATTAGAATAAGAATTAAGGGTAATATTTTTTTAATCATTGAGCGTAAAAAGGACTTATCATAAAATAAACAATTACTCCAGAAACAGAAACATATAACCAAATTGGAAAAGTATACTTAACTACTTTTTTATGTTTTTCAATTTGGTTAGATAATGAATAATAGAAAGCAAATAGTACAAAAGGAACTACTACAATAGATAATAAAATATGAGATATCAGAAAGAAGAAGTAAATAAATCTTTGATCACCTTGATAAGAAGTACTTTCTACTGAAGAATGATAAATTATATAAGAAACTAAAAAAATTGCTCCTAAAATAAATGAAGCAGTATTTAAATTCTGATGAGCTTTTAGATTTTTTTTAAACTTAATCATGTAAAATGATAAGATTAAAAATAAAGATGTTAATGAATTAATAATTGCATTAAAGTGAGGTAATTTATATGTCCAATCACCAAATAGTTCAATTTTACTTGGCATAAAAAGAAGTACAGCAACGGCCAAAGGAATAGTAATGGAAACAACTGTAATTACTTTTACTAAATTATTTTTCATTTCTCTAATTTTAATATATCAATTTCAACATCTAACCTCTCAATCTCCCCCCTATCTGCTGAATCAAAATACCCTCTAACATTATTTTTTTTATCTAACAATAAAATAAAGGATTTCTCAAAAACAATATTTTCAATACAAGTAGTTAAATTTTTTATTAATGAACTATCATCTTTAATATTCAACCATTCTAAATTACGTAGTTGGTCGGATAAGGTTATAACTTTAATTTCATCATTGATTTCTAATTTATTAACATAGTTATCAATTAAAAGATCATCATTATTAAGTCTAACATCTAATATTTTAATATTATTTAAACTAACATTAGAATCTGAAAAAATTTTTCCAATTGAGTCAGAACATGAAGAATTATAAACAGAAAGTTCATATTCATTTTGTCCAAAAAATTTAAGAAATAAAAAAATAATTACTGGAAAAAGAAGTGCAAATAAAAGGACAAAACCTTTTCGAAAAAGATTCATTAACCGTAAATAGCTTGATAAATAGCGTCAGCCTGAATAAATAATGCTCCAAGAAGCCAAACAACAAAAGCAGTTGGAATAAGGATAGTCCACATCAATGACTTTTGCTCATGACCTAAATGCATAAATTCCATTACTATATAACCTGCCTTAATAAATGTCATTCCTATAAATAAAAATATTTTAAAACCTTTCCATGATTCAGGAAATTGTAATGCAACATAGAATTCTGCAGCAGTTACTAAAGCCAATATTCCAGCAACCCACCAAATCTTAAAAATTTTTTTCTTGTCAGCTGGTTGTGGTTTTATAGTTGAAACTTCTGGCTCTATCATAATATTAAACTAAATAAAAAAATGTGAAAACAAAAACCCAAACTAAGTCAACAAAATGCCAATATAACCCTACTTTCTCTACCATCTCATAATGACCTCTTCTTTCTAAAATTCCTACAGTAGCCTGATAAAATATAAGAAAATTAAGTGCAACACCACTAAACACATGGAATCCATGAAATCCTGTGATAAAAAAGAAGAAAGCAGCAAAATCTGGTGGTCCATATTGATTTAGCTCAAGGTTAGCACCATAAATGATTGAACCATCTAAAAGTCTTGATCCTGCATCGGTTCCATGTATAAAATGTGACCATTCCCAGGCTTGGCAACCTAAAAACACTAAACCTCCGAAAATTGTCCAAACCATCCATTTTTCAACTCCTTGACGATCCATTCTATGTCCTGCCTCTACAGCTAAAACCATAGTAACACTACTTAATATAAGTATAAAGGTCATAAGACCCACAAAAACTAGTGGTAGCTCAACTCCATGAAAAAAAGGAAATGCTTCAAAAACTTTTTCAGGAACTGGCCAATATGTTTGTGAAAAAGAGAAATCTGATAAAGTTCCCTCATAACCTGGATGTCTAAATCTTATAACACCATATGCTATTAAAAATGCCGAAAATGTAAATGCATCTGATATTAAAAAGAACCACATCATGAGCTTTCCATAACTAGCCTTATAAGGCTCAGCACCTCCTGCCCATAAATCTTTATTAGTTGTGTTTACTGATACTGAATTAGCCATTTTTATATATTATAAAAATACAAAGTAATAAATAAATAAACCCATAATCCAGCAAGAAAATGCCAGTAAGTAGTAGACATTTCAACAAAAATCATATTTTTAGAATGTACATCTAATTTGACTGATTTTCTATAGACATACAAAATAAAAAATAAACCGGAAATCAAATGAAAGGCATGAACTCCACTTAGAATATATATAAATGAGCCATCAGGGTGACCAACAAAATAAACTCCTCCACCAACAAGCTGTACCCAGCCTAGATATTGGGTGATTAAAAATAAAATACCTGTTAATAAACTAAGAAATAGATATAATTTAAGATTTTTAAAATTATCTTTTTTTGAAGCAAAATAAGATAACTGTTTAAAAACACTACTCAGTAAAACAACAGCAGTAGAATAATAAAACATTGATGGAAGATCAACATTAAATCCACCAGGTTCACCTTTTTTAACAATATATGCACTGATTAATGAAACAAATATCATTGAGATAGATATCATAAAAATCCAAACCATAAAGATTCTAGGATTCATTCTTAAAATTTTAGAAGTTGTATTACTCATAATTTTATGTTTTATCTAAAATGTAACTTATTTGAACAATTGGTAAATAAATAAAAGAACCAAACATTATCTTTAATGCAGAGGATCTTGAATAATCTTTAAATAATTTAAAAGTTTGGGCAAGAAATAAAATAGCACATAATACTGCTACTGCTCCAGAAATTATTCCAGTTATACCAAAAATAGTAGGTAGTAAGCCTAAGGGTATCAAAAAGAGTGTATATGTCATTATATTAAGTGCAGTATTAAAATTCTTTTCACCTTTACTTGGTAGTAGTTTAAATCCTACCTTTTTGTAATCATCATGATAAATCCAAGCAATTGCCCAAAAATGAGGAAATTGCCAGATAAACTGGATACTAAATATAATTATTGCTTCTATAGTAATTTCACCAGAAAATGCTACCCAACCAATTAGAGGTGGTAATGCGCCTGGAATTGCACCAATAAAAACTGCGATTGGCCCAACTCTCTTGAGAGGAGTATAAATAAATGTATATATGAGTAAAGATACTAGACTTAAAAGTCCAGCAACCATATTAAAATATAATGTCATGGTAGTTAAACCTATTACCATAAAGAATACAGAAGTAATTAATGAATTTAGTTTAGATATTCTATTAGTTGGAAGAGGTCTATCTTTAGTTCTATCCATTTTACTATCTAAATTCTTTTCAAGAATTTGATTATTTATAACAGATGCTGCAGTTACTAAATAACCAGATATTCCTAATACTATTAAATCTATTATATAAAAATTATCTGAGGCAAGTATAAATCCAACAATAGCTGAAAATGAAACTAGAAAAGAGAGTCTAAACTTTGTTAACTCAAATATGACTTTAAGAACACTCATAATTTTTTCAATCGCAAATATAGTTTTAGAGGTAGTAAGTATCATAACGAATTTACTTTTTTAATGTTGGAGTTCTTTAGGTATATGTAAAACTGTAAACCAACTATCATAAATGCTAGAAGTAAATGAACAGGCTGTAAAACTCTTGGAACTTCAAAATATGCCATTCCAGCTCCGACTAATATCTCAGAAACTATAAGAATTAACATAACAATTGTAATATTCTTGAATTCTTTGGAATGTTTTGATCTTATAAAAACTAGATATGTTATAAACATCTGGACTAATAATATAATCAATGAGAATGATCTATGAATAATAAAATTGCTACCTAAATTTTCAATTAATTGAGATCTATTCTCAAAACCAAAAACCTTTAGAAAAGTATCAACACTTTCTCTCACCTCAGTTCCAAGAACCATTTGAATTAAAAAAAGAAATAAACTAAATATAATCGCGTAAGAAAGTATTGAAGATTTTTCAACTTTTGTGTTATTATTAGTCGATAAATAATAACATAATATAACATTCCAAATTATAACTAAAGCTACTATTACATGAAATGTTATGAGACCAGGAAGTAAGTTAGTAGAAACTACTATAGATCCAACCCAAGCCTGAAAAAATACTAATATTATTGATAGAAGTGATAGAATAAATAATCTTGAGTTGAATGGCTTAATATTAATAGATGATATAAAAATAAAAATTAGTGAAAAACCAACTATAGCACCAATAAGTCTATTTATATACTCAGTCCATGTCTTAAATACATTAAATTCTTCAGCTTCTTTTATACTTGGGTCGTTAATTATTTTATCAGCTGTTTCGTTTAAACCTATGACATTTAAAACTTTGGAAAGTCTTCTATTTTTTTCAACTCTGCCTTCTACAAAGCTTTCTTTGTAATTCTCTGGCAATTGAGAAACTGAGGTTGGTGGTATATACATACCAAAACACTTAGGCCAATCTGGGCAACCCATTCCCGATCCTGTACATCTTACAACTCCCCCTGCAAGTATTAGGAGATAAAGAAGTACTAAACTTATTTTTGTTAGGCTTTTATAACTAGATCCTAAAAAACTGAACATTGTATTTACCTGTGTTCATCTTCAGGCATATTAGATTCTTTCGTAGAAGAAAGAGGAATATGCTGAGGAATAAAATCATCCTTAGCACCAGGCTTACTATAATCATATGGCCATCTAGTTACTGAAGGTATTTTTCCTGGCCAATTACCATGACCTGGTTCAACAGGTGTTGTCCACTCTATAGTATTAGATTTCCAAGGATTAGCAGATGCTTTTCTACCTCTGTACATTGAATAGAAAAAATTAAATAAGAAAATAAATTGTGCTGCAAAGGTTAAAATTGCAGCAAAACTTACAAAAGTATTTAAATCTATAAATGATTCAATTCTTCCTGTTTCAAAGTTTGTAAATGAATAATATCTTCTAGGAAATCCAGCAATACCAATATAATGTAATGGGAAGAAAACAAGATAAGCACCAATAAAGGTAACCCAAAAATGAACATAACCTAGGGTACTATTCATCATTCTACCAAACATTTTAGGGAACCAGTGATATACACCAGCAAAAAGTCCAAAGAATGAGGCACTACCCATAACAATATGAAAATGCGCTACTACAAAATATGTATCATGTAAATTTATATCTACAACAGAGTTACCTAAAAATAATCCAGTTAATCCTCCAGATATGAAAAATGAAACTAAACCAATTGAAAATAACATAGCTGGAGTAAAAATTATATTTCCTCTCCATAGTGTTGCTATATAATTAAATGCTTTAATAGCAGATGGAACAGCAATTATAAGAGTCAAAATTGTAAAGACTGACCCTAAAAATGGATTCATTCCGGAAATAAACATGTGGTGAGCCCATACAACAAATGATAATACTCCTATACCAAAAATCGAGTATACCATAGCCCTATATCCAAAAATCGGTTTTCGTGAACATGTAGCAATGATTTCAGAGGTTATACCAAGAGAAGGTAAAATAACAATATAAACCTCAGGATGACCTAAAAACCAAAATAAGTGTTGAAATAAAATAGCACTACCACCTTGATTTGATAAAGCTTCACCAGCAATATATATATCAGACAAATAGAAACTTGTTCCAAATGAACGATCCATAATAAGAAGTAACGCTGCAGATAAAAGGACAGGGAAAGATAAGACACCTAAAATAGCAGTTACAAAAAATGCCCAAATAGTAAGCGGCATCCTAAAGAAAGTCATTCCTTCAGTCCTTAAATTAATAACAGTTGTTATGTAGTTTAATGCACCAAGTAGAGCAGAAACAATAAACAATGACATTGAAAAAAGCCATAAAGTCATACCCATACCAGATCCAGATACTGCTTGAGGCAAAGCACTCAAAGGAGGATATATAGTCCAACCTCCACTTGCAGGACCTCCTTCAACAAAAATTGAAATAAACATAACAATACTTGATAGGAAGAAGAACCAATATGATAACATATTTAAGAATCCACTAGCCATATCTCTAGCACCAATTTGTAGTGGGATAAGATAATTACTAAATGTACCACTTAATCCTGCTGTCAATACAAAGAACACCATAATAGTTCCATGCATAGTAATAAGAGCCAAATAAACTTCAGGATCAATTTTACCTTGAGGAGTCAACCAATTACCAATGATTGGACTCAATGCAGTAAGATCCATATCAGGAAAACCTAACTGAATCCTAAATAAAGATGACATGGCACCACCAATTATAGCCCAAAAAATACCAGTTATAAGAAACTGTTTAGCAATCATCTTATGGTCTTCACTAAATATATATTTAGTAATAAAACTTTCATCATGGTGTTCATGATGATGTTCTTCAACTTTAGTTTTTGGTTTACTAGTGATTGTTTTTGTAACTCCCATATTTAATCATTTAATACGGCAACATCCGTAGAATTATTTTTAACAAAATTTGAGTAATAATCAGGATTTTTTTCTATCCATGATTTTTGAGAATTCTTCCATTTTATATATTCCCATTCTTCAACTA
This sequence comes from Flammeovirgaceae bacterium, assembly GCA_038113315.1. Classification (GTDB taxonomy): domain Bacteria; phylum Bacteroidota; class Bacteroidia; order Cytophagales; family MED-G16; genus MED-G16. The sequence goes on from JAYNOQ010000008.1 coordinate 13,597, forward strand.
CTACAACAGTATGTTTCATGGAGAAGTGTGCTCTTCCACAAATTTTATTACATACTATTTCATAATTAAAATTTTCATTTCCGGTTTCTGCTCTCATCTCCTCAGTAGTTTTAGAAGGAACGAACCACATTTGAGTAGGCATACCAGGTACAGCATTCATTTGAGACCTCATATAAGGCAAATAAACACTATGGATTACATCTCTAGCCCTGATTTTAAAAACAACTGGCTTACCTTTTGGAATATAAATTTCTCTTGGCATAAAATCATCTAATGAAGAGGAATCTGAAAAATCTATACCAACAATATTATCTACATCAATTAACTTATAATTTGAATTGCCTAACTCATTGTCAGGTCCAGGATATCGAGATGCCCAAGCGAATTGGTATCCAACAACTTCAATCACCTCTGCGTCTTCGGGAGGCGGCCCCATAATCTTGTTCCATTTTACAAGACCCCAACCAATAAGTCCTACTAGCACAACAGCAGGAATTACAGTCCAAATAATTTCTAATTTATGATTTTCAGGATAAAAATGAGCTTTTCTAGTTTTATTGTATCTATATCTGTACCCGAAATAGAACATAACAATCTGTGTCAATATAAATACTGTGAAAGTAATGGCAGTAGTTACCCAAAAAAGAACTTCAATTTCAGGTGCATGTTCAGATGCCATTGGAAGAAAATAATTATCAAACTGATCATATGAATACCAAATGATAGCTATAAAAAAGATGACTAAAAAAATAACACCAGATAAGGCATTAAAATTATTGTTTCCATCTTCAAAAGAATCTGAAATTCTTTTTTTTGCAACACTTAATATTTCTGTAGACCTAAAAAATAAAAATACAGCTGTGAGGGATAAAGCTAGAATTAATCCTATAACTAAATTCATAAAGCAAATTTATATACCAAGTTGTAAATTTCCACCGATCAATTGATGAATTTTACAACCAAAAAATCTTTTGTTTAATTTGAAATTTCAAAATAAAAATTAAATATCATGGTGTAAACTTTCATCTAACATTGGATGATTTTTAGCAACCAAAGGAAGTTTGGTTAGACCATGTAAAACAACAAATAAAAATGCAGATAAAAACACAAAAAGTAATCCAATTTCTAAAAATCCAAACCCTCCATTAGACTTAAGAATACCAGGTGTTATCATTAAATAAAAATCTATAAAGTGACCGAATAAAACTATTGGACAAGCTATCTTTAAAAATCTAGTAAATCTCTTACTAGCTCTGGTCATCAAGAATAGAAATGGAAAGAAGAAGTTTAATATAAGATTAACAATAAAGAAAGGAAAATAAATATCACTATCAAGTCTCTCAACAAAATAAATTGTCTCTTCAGGAATATTTGCATAATAAATTAAAAGAAATTGTGAGAACCATATATAAGTCCAAAAAACACTAAATGCAAAAACATATTTTCCTAAATCATGAAGAACACTATGGTTCACAAAACTTAAGTACCCATTATCTCTTAATATAATTATTATATAAGTAATTAAAGCTAGAGCAGACACCCACCAACTTGCAAATACATACCATCCAAACATTGTACTAAACCAGTGTGTATCTATTGAAAGGACCCAATCCCATGCAGCAACTGATTGTGTAAACGCATAAAATACAACAAATACAGTAGAAATTGTAAATAACTTTTGCCATGATTCCGTTCCTCCTAATTTATCTTCTCTAGCAACATGCTTTAATATTAAAGCATAAAAGAGATACCATAATCCAAGAAAAAAAACCATTCTTCCCAAGAAAAAAGGTAGGTTTAAATAAGCCTTTTTACCATCTATTACATAGTCGTATCTAGGATCTGACTTATCATATAGATATTCATGAGTCCAATGAAAAACGTCATGATTAGTAATAGCAAAAACTATTAACATTAAAACACTACCAGGCAGCAACCATCTCCCTATCGCAAGAGGAACTCTTAGAATTCCTGCTGACCAACCCGCTTGAGAAACATATTGAATAGCTACAAAAAATATAGCAGAAATCGATATCCCAAGAAAGTATACAACATTAATCCATAAATTGGAATATAGCCTATGATACCAATGATACTCCGAGTGACCATCACTTGAATTGTAACTACTAACCACTTGTGATACTTCTTCATGACCATGTCCAGAGTTTATAACTTGATATAATCCAATTATTGTAAGGATTGCACCTCCTATAAATAAGTAAAGTAAATTCTTTTTTATGTTACTATTAAAATCAAAAATTTCTTTCATATTATTGTTTTTGAAGTGTTTGTACATACTTTACAATTTTCCATCTATCTTCAATAGAAATCTGTGAGCCATGCCCCCACATTCTCCCTTTACCATGAGTTATGACATGAAAAATATGACCTTCAGATCTATCTTTAACTGCCCTTGAATTATAAGCTGTTACACCTTTATATACTTGTCCTACTAGTCCGTCTCCCATACCTTTTTCTCCATGACAATGAATACAATATCTTTCATAAAGAACTTTCGCTTCTTTCAAAACTTCATCTGATGATTCAATTGGATTTTTTACTTTAGCTGCAAGTTCAAGGCTATCTTTTGGGATTCTATAAGGGAGATAAGAACCCCTTTTTACGGTATTTTCAACTGGTTCTCTCATCGTCATACCATAAGGATTGTAAGGATTAGAATTATAAAATTCACCATGACCATCGTCAGGATTTGAATCTAACCAACTTCCAATTTCTTCATCTTTAACTTGTGATAAAGGCTCATAAGGTACTGAATGATACATATTGGGTGCATACTCAACACCAGGATCATCTTTCCTTGCTGAGCAAGAAGAGATAAGAACTGTCACTAAAATTAGTTTAAAAATATGTTTCATAAATCCATTATCTTATCGTTAACTTCAGAAGCACCGCTATTATTTAAAATTGTTTTAATTTTTTTTGAATCGATTTTATTATTTTCAAGTTCAATAGCCATAACATGCTTATCATTAGTTGATCTCAAATCGAAGGTCTTAGGTATTCCCCAAGGTTTTAAGTCACTTACAACTAAAAACGTTCCTACCATTCCAAATGCTGCAAGAAGTACCGTCATTTCAAATGTAACAGGGATAAAAACTGGAAGAGGTAAAAAGTCTTTCCCTCCAATAATCATTGGCCAATCTATAGTCATCATACCAATCATCATAGTTAGGGCTAAGCAAGTACCTAAAAACCCAAAGCAAAAAGCTGCTATAGATAATCTTGATCTTTTATATCCTAATCTATTTTCGATACCATGAACTGGAAATGGTGAGTATACTTCATAAATATTGACACCTTTATCTCTAACAGAGGTTATAGCATCAAGTAGTATATCTTCATCTTCAAAGATTCCAACAATAAACTTTTTTCCTTTATCGTCCATTATTTATTTTTAACTTTTTCACCAGTGTGTTTCAAAATACTTTTAACTTCTGCCATATTTATTACAGGAAAATATTTAGAAAAAGCTAAATATGCTGTAAAGAACAAACCAAAAGTGAAGAGATACATACCAACATCATATATAGTTGGATAAAACATTGCCCAACTAGATGGTAGAAAATCCCTATGAAGAGATGTAACTATAATAACAAATCTTTCAAACCACATACCAATATTTACAATAATTGAAATAATAAATGTCGCAGCAATATTTGTTCTGATTTTTTTAAACCAGAATAACTGTGGAGAAATCACATTACATGTCATCATCGACCAATAAGCCCACCAATAAGGGCCTGTTACTCTATTATAAAATGCATATTGTTCATACTCTACTCCAGAATACCATGCCATAAATAACTCGGTCAAATAAGCTATTCCAACTATAGAACCTGTTACAATAATTACAATATTCATTAATTCTAAATGCTTTATAGTTATATAATCTTCTAAATTATAAACCTTTCTTGTTATGATTAAAAGAGTTAAAACCATAGCAAAACCAGAGAAGATCGCTCCTGCAACAAAGTACGGAGGGAAAATAGTTGTATGCCATCCTGGAATAACAGAAGTAGCAAAGTCCATCGATACAATAGTGTGAACTGAAAGAACTAATGGTGTTGCTAAACCAGCTAATACTAAAGATACAGTCTCATATCTAGACCATGTTTTTGCTGCACCATCCCATCCAAAACTTAAAGTACCATATATGAAAGCTCTAATCTTTTTACCAGCAATCTTTGCTCTGTCTCTAATTGTAGCAAAATCTGGAATTAGACCAATATACCAGAATACAAGAGATACAGAAAAATAAGTTGTAATCGCAAAAACATCCCACAATAAAGGACTTGCAAAATTAACCCATAATGAACCGTAAGTATTTGGAAGTGGGAGAACCCACACTAAACCAATCCACAGCCTCCCCATATGAAGAAGTGGAAACATTGCTGCACATATTACAGCAAATATTGTCATTGCCTCAGCAGATCTATTAATTGACATTCTCCATCTCTGTCTAAATAATAACAGTATAGCCGAAATTAAGGTACCAGCATGACCAATTCCAACCCACCAAACGAAGTTTGTAATATCCCAAGCCCACATAACAGTTTTATTAAGCCCCCACATTCCAATTCCATCCCATAGGGTTCTATAGACCGCATAAGCTCCTACTGCAAGAGTAATATTTGAGATAGCCATAGCTATATACCAAGAAATAGAAGGTTTTTCTTCTACTCTCTTAGATATATCGTCAGAAACGTCACTTAAAGTTTTACCTCCAGTGATTAATGGTTTTCTTAACTTCGATTCTACATGCATTTTTTAACTATTGTTTTTATTTCTTACTTTTCTTAAGTACCAAACATTTGGACTTACTCTAATTTCATCTAGAACTGCATAAGCTCTTTCTTCTTTTAACTTTAGGGTAGATTTATTAATCTTCTCTACCTTCAATAAATTTCTTATATCACTATTTTTATCGTTTACATCACCAAAAGTTATTGCGCCAGTAGGACAAGCGGTACTACATGCTGTACTAACATCACCATCCTTTAACTCTCTCTTTTCAGACCTTGCAACTAATTTACCTTGCTGAATTTTTTGAACACAGAATGAACATTTTTCCATAACTCCTCTTGACCTAACAGTAACATCTGGGTTTAAAACCATTTTACCTAAATCATTATTCATCGTAATATTTTTATCAAACTGAGCATTATCATGATACTTGAACCAGTTAAATCTTCTAACTTTATATGGGCAGTTATTTGCACAGTATCTAGTTCCAATACACCTGTTATATGTCATCTGGTTCAAACCTTCAGTACTATGAGTCGTTGCAGCAACTGGACAAACTGTTTCGCACGGAGCATTATTACAATGCTGACACATCATAGGCTGAAAAGTTACTTCTGGATTTTCAGCAGCAATTTCAAGACCTTGTAAATCTTCAACGTCAGCATCACTTGAGTAGTATCTATCAATTCTTAACCATGCCATTTCCCTTCTATTAAGAACTTCTTCTTTCCCAACAACAGGAACATTATTTTCAACTTGGCATGCTACTGTACATGCTCCACATCCTGTGCATGCATTCAAGTCAACACTCATTACCCAATGATGGTTTGGATACTCATGACCATCCCAAAGGGTAACTTCCTCAGGTTTTTTCTTACCTTGACTTGTTGCTACTTTGAATTGATACTTACCAGCATAAACATCCTTTTTATACTCATCTAATGTAGTTTCTTGGATAACACTTTCTCTAGCCATTATCGTCTGATGTGTTTGAGTCTGAGCAATTCTATATTCTTTTCCAGAATTTGAAACTAATACATTACTTATAACTAAGTTTTGATTCTTATTAGATGAATCGATTAAACTATATGCATTAAAACCGACATCATCTCCTACTGGACCAGCTAGTTTTCTTCCGTAACCTAAAGCAAGGCCTATTGTTCCTTCTGCTTGACCTGGCTGTATAATAGCTGGTATTTCATATTCAGAACCATTAAGTTTTAGAGAAAGTAAATTAGTAGACATCATACCTGAGTCAGTCTTTAAATTTAGTTTATTAGCATCCTTTGGATTAACAGATAAATAATTATCCCAACATACCTTTGATATAGGATCTGGCATCTCATGAAGCCATGGATTATTTGCTTGAATTCCATCTCCAACACTTGAGTTTAAGTAAATATTAATTTCAAATGCTTCATTTGAATTCATTGAATTCAAAACTGTTTTCATACCAGCATAAGTACTTTCAAAATTAACTTTAGCTGATATTTTAGATTCTTTTTTATTTTTAGAAGATAAAAATTCTGCAACACCATCTCTTATTAACCTATCCCAAAACATTTGAAATGGTTCATTAGAATTTGTTAATTTTTGCTTTCCTCTCCAATTAGATTTTAGAACTTCAAAATAATTAGTTTTAGAACCTGACCATTTCAACAAAGAGTCTTGAGATTGTCTTGTATCGAAAATGTTTCTAATAGTAGGCTGACTAAAACTGTAAGAATTTTCAATTGGCTCGAAATCATTCCATGATTCTAAAAAGTGCGAATCAGTAGCAATTACATTACATAGTATCGATGTTTCGTCAATTCTATCAGAAGTAGAAATTCTTAGTGGAACACTGGACAGACTCTCTTTTAAATTTGAAGAAGCGAAATGATCGTAAGCTGGATTACAATTTAAGAAAATTACAGCATCAACTTTTTTATTATTTACATCATCTATAAAACTCGCCATTTCTGAATCAGAACCATTTCTAATATTATACCAATTATTTGTATCAATAGTGTTACCATAATTATCTAGCATTATATTTATCATATTAACTAATAATTGAACATACTTGTCGTTTGAATTTGAAATAATAATTGATTTTCCTTTATTTTCAATTAATTCATCAGCTACTACATTTAGAATATTTGATTTAATTTCATTTCCTATTTTACCTATAATTGATTCTTCAAAATCAATAGAATTTTTTACAAAAGAAGATTTATTTAGTTTCTTAGATATAGTATTATATAACCCAACAATGAAAAGAGGGGATTGAGAAGATTTAATAGGTATTCTATGATCAGCATTTGATCCGGTTAGAGATAAATTAGACTCAAATGAATAAAGTCTTGACATTTCTCTATTTTTTGCATTTACCTTTCTTGTTTTTGCGAACTGTTTATTAAATAATGAGCTATTAAAAGAACTTCCAAGGAAATCATATCCAAAACTTACAATGGTTTTGGCTTTAGAAAAATCATATGAAGGAAGTTTTCTTTTATTAAAATGTTCCTTATTGGCGTCAAGCATTCCATCATAAGATACAGCATCATACTCAACGTGTTTTCCATTATTTTTCTTTAAAAAATCATTAATTACACCTCTTGTTGATGGACTTGAAATAGAATTACTAATAACATAAGTATTTTTTGAACTACTAAGGTTTTCATTTACAAACTTATCTATCTCGGACCAGTTAGCTTCTTTATTATTAAGCATTGGACCTTTAAGTCTTTGTTTGTCATATAATGTTAATATCGAAGACTCAACCCTAGGAGTTGTTGCCCCTCCACTAACTTTAGAATATGTATTTCCATCAATTTTTATTGGTCTACCCTCTCTAGTCTTAACAACAACACTACAGTAATCACTTCCCATTGTATATGATGATGCATAATAATTAGGTATTGATACATCTACATCAACTGGTTTGTTAACATAAGGAATAGCGTATTTAACTGGTGCCTCACATGCTACTGTTGAAACTGCAGCAATTCCAAAACCCATCATCTTCAAAAAGTCTCTTCTAGAATTATCAGAAGAACCATTAATTGGTAAGTGTTCTGGAAATTCGTTATGAGCATTCTTTACAAATGACGGATCATTTTTAAGTTGCTCTACACCTTTCCAATATATTTTATTTCCCTTAGTCATAATTAGTAGTGACATTTTGAACATTCAAGTCCACCAATATCTTCAACTGTCATTGGTTTTTTGGATGAACTATTATGTAATTCTACAAGTTTTTTATAATAATCATTGCCTTTTGAACTTACTTCGGTTTCTCTGTGACAGTTAATACACCATCCCATTGTAAGTTCTGAATATTGATAAACTACATCCATCTCCTCTATTGGTCCATGACAAGTAGCACAGTCTAATCCTCCAACAGCTACGTGCTGTTTGTGATTGAAGTATGCAAGATCAGGTAGATTATGTACCCTCACCCATTCTATAGGTCTATTCTCTTCATAAGCAGTTAATATTTTTTGAATTTCAGGTTTATCGGTATTTATTGCATTATGACAATTCATACAAATATTTACTGATGGAATATTAGCCGACTTAGAAATATTTACTCCAGTGTGACAATAATTACAATCAATTTCATATTGACCCGCATGCACTTTATGAGAAAATGCAATAGGTTGAGTTGGTTGATAATTTTGTTGAATACCTACTGTATATAATCCATCTATACATGACTTTACAAATATTCCAATAAATAAAAATGAAGCAATACCAACAACTCTGTTACTCTTAATAAATTCTTTGATATTAAATCCACTATCAACAATTTCTTTATCATCATCATCAAGTAATTTACCTTTTAACTGATTATCCTGAAGAAGGACATATTTTTTAGATAGATTAGTAAATTTAAATAATATAAAAATTATAACTAAGAGCAAAAAGAGATTAAGCCCAAGAGATAGATAAAAATTATTTGAATTAATAGATGAATCTACCGCTTGACCAGATGCATCAGAAACATCTGCGACAACAACTTGAACTTCCTTAGTTGACTCATCCTTGATATAAGTTAGAATTGCATTTAACTCTTCATCAGAAAAATCAAATGATGTCATCAATGTTTTATTATATTCATTATATAAATTAACAGCATACTCATCCCCACTTTTAATTACCTTTTGTGAATTCTTAATAAAGGCATAAATCCACTCTTCTGACTGCCTTTCATGAACATCTCTCAAAGCTGGACCGATTACTACTTCATTAATTGCATGACATACGGTACAATTACCCTTAAATAGAGATTCTCCATTTTTAACTATAGATGGATCAAATGATGGATTGCTATCATCCTGAGCATTTAGGTCAAAGGAAAAAGAAAGGAAAAGAGATAGAAAAATTGTACCAAAAATTTGGGAAAATTTATGACCAAGAAAAGTCAAAAGTTTAGTTAATTTATTTTGCATTTAAGCATCAAGTTTTAAAACTCAGACAAATGTAACATCCGAAAAATTAACTTCAAAAAATTATTATAATATGTTTTAATTTAGAATTAGTCTAAATAAATTATTAGTATGAATTGGTTTCTAAATCTTTTTCTTTTATAATTCTTCTAAGAATTTTTCCAACATTTGATTTAGGTAATTCATCAGTAAAACCAATGTGCTTAGGACATTTATAGTTAGTTAATTTTTCTCTACAAAATGCTTTTATTTCATCTTCAGTAAGAGTATCATCTTTCTTAACAATGACAGCTTTCACAGCCTCAGTGGTTTTTTTATCAGGAACCCCAATAACTCCCACCTCCAATACTTTTGGATGAGATGATATAACATGCTCTACTTCATTAGGAAAAACATTAAATCCTGAAACTAAAACCATTTCTTTTTTTCTATCAACAATTTTAATGAAGCCATCATCATCAATTACTCCTATGTCTCCTGTATGCAACCAACCGTCTTTAATAATTTCTTTTGTATCACTTTCTCTTTGCCAATACCCTTCCATTACCTGAGGTCCATAAACACAAATTTCTCCTCTTTCACCATGAGGAACTTCTTTTCCTGCATCATCAATAAATTTGACATCAGTTTGGGGAATTGGTAATCCAATAGTACCAATCTTATTTGTTCCGTCCAATGGATTAATTGTCACAACTGGTGAAGTTTCTGTTAATCCATAACCTTCAACCAAAGGACAACCCGTAACCGATTTCCATTTATTTGCAACAATATCTTGGACAGCCATTCCACCTCCAAATGCTACTTTTAAATTATTAAAATCCAAATTTGAAAATTTTGAGTTATTTAGCAATCCATTAAAGAGTGTATTTACGCCAGTAATAATAGAAAAATTATACTTTGATAATTCTTTAATAAAACCATCCATATCTCTTGGATTTGTAATGAGTATATTTCTTGCGCCATACTTAAACATAACTAAAGCATTACATACTAAAGCGAAAATATGATATAGTGGTAATGCTGTAATCACAATTTCTTTCTTTTCTTCTAACATAATATCCATCCAAGAGGAAACTTGAATTACATTAGATATAACATTTTTATGAGATAACATAGCACCTTTTGACACCCCTGTTGTTCCGCCTGTATACTGAAGAAAAGCTATATCATTTGACTCAACCTTAACTTGATTATATGTGTATAATTTACCCTTAGATATTGCATCCTTAAAAGTATAAAAATTATCAATAGAATAACTTGGTACCATTTTCTTAACATACTTTACAACAAAGTTCACAAGTGTACCCTTCAAAAAACCAAGCATATCTCCCATATCAGAAATTATCACGTGTTCTATATTAGTATCTTTTATTACTTTCTCTAGATTATAAGCAAAATTTGATAGAATAAATATTGCCTTACATCCAGAATCTTTGAATTGATGTTTCATCTCATCTGGAGTATATAGAGGATTTGTATTAACAACTATAATACCAGATCTTATTGCTCCAAATAATACTACTGGATACTGAAGAACATTCGGGGATTGAATTGCTATCCTGTCCCCCTTCTTGAGTTTTAGTTCTTGTGTTAAAAAGTTTGAGAAGTTCTTTGAAAGCTCATCAAGTTCTTTATAGGTTATTGACTTACCCATATTTTCGAAAGCTATTTCATTTGAAAATTTTTCAAAACCTTCTTCAAACATGTCAACAAATGAGATATATTGATTAAGATCAACATCATTGATAACACCAGATGGGTATTTTTTAGTCCAGATTTTTTTCATTTTATTTTATATAGGATTAGTTAAGTACGCTTAATTTAAAAAAATATATGATATAAAAAAAAGAAAGGGGACATCTTCATAAGATATCCCCAGTAAACAACATTAACCCAAAAATGATTGTCATAATTTATTTATTTTAAGTTCTTTACACACATTATGGTCTATAATTTTTAAATATATAGGTGTATTTTTAAAAAAATTTAATTTAAATTAGAAAAGATTGAATTATTTATAATAAACAACACTGAAAATGAAAGTAAATTATCAAATTGATAATGTTGACCTAAAAATCCTCAATATTTTATCAAAAAATGCCAAAATGCCATACACAGAGGTAGCAAAAAAAGTATTTGTTTCTGGCGGTACAGTACACGTAAGAATGAGAAAGCTTGAAAAGATGGGTATTGTCAGAGGGACTAAGTTAGATATTGATTATACTAAGTTAGGCTATAATATTTCTTGTTACATGGGGGTATACCTTGAGAAAAGCTTCTTATACAAAGATGCAGTGAAAGCACTAAGAAATATTCCTGAAGTTGTAGAGATTCACGCTATCACTGGTCAATATACAATATTTATAAAAATACTATGTAAAGACACTCCACATTTTAGAGAAATTTTAGATTCTAAAATTCATAAAGTTAAGGGAATTACAAGGACTGAATCTTTCATGTCAATTGAAGAAACATTGAAAGATGGTTTGTCGTTAAACTGAGCGTTTCAAGCATTTTTTTTCGTTTTAATGAAAAATCTGTGCTAAATTTGCAGCTAGAAATTATATATGAGTAAAGACGACAAAATACTTAAAGAATTTACCTCAAAAGAATATGAGCATGGATGGTCGGTAGACTTCGATGTTGACCAGGCACCTAGGGGATTAAATGAGGACGTTATAAGATTAATTTCTTCTAAAAAAGATGAGCCATCATGGCTCCTTGAATGGAGACTTGATGCATTTGAAACTTTCAAGAAGATGAAAGAACCAAGCTGGTCAAATCTTAATATTCCTAAGATAGATTTTCAAGATATCTCATATTACTCTGCTCCCAAGAAAAAGAAAATGCTAAAGTCAATAGATGAAGTTGATCCAGAGCTAATTAAAACATTCGAAAAGCTAGGAATATCACTTCAAGAACAAAAACGATTAAGCGGAGTTGCAGTTGATGCAGTAATTGACTCAGTATCCATAGGAACAACCTTTAAAGATAAACTAGGTGAATTAGGTATAATTTTTTGTTCATTTTCTGAAGCTGTAAAAGAACACCCAGAATTGGTAAAAAAACATTTAGGAAAAGTAATTCCTGCTAAGGATAATTACTTTGCTTGTTTGAATTCTGCGGTTTTCTCTGATGGCTCATTTTGTTATATACCTAAAGGTGTGAGATGCCCTATGGAACTATCCACATATTTTAGGATTAATGCCTCAAATACTGGTCAATTTGAAAGGACTCTTATCATAGCTGACGAAGGATCTTATGTAAGCTACCTTGAGGGCTGTACCGCACCACAAAGAGATGAAAACCAATTACATGCTGCGGTAGTTGAGATACATGCTGAGAAAGATGCAGAAGTAAAATACTCTACAGTTCAAAACTGGTATCCTGGTGACAAAGATGGTAAGGGAGGAATTTATAATTTCGTTACCAAGAGAGGAATATGTAATGGAAATAACTCCAAAATAAGTTGGACTCAAGTTGAGACTGGATCTGCTATAACATGGAAATATCCTTCATGTATCTTAAAAGGAGATAATTCTGTTGGCGAGTTTTATTCTGTAGCTGTTACAAACAATTACCAACAAGCTGACACTGGGACTAAAATGATTCATATTGGAAAAAACACTAAATCAAAAATTATTTCAAAAGGTATATCAGCAGGATTTTCTCAAAATAGCTACAGAGGTCATGTAAATATTTTAAAAAGAGCTTCAAACTCTAGAAATTTCTCTCAGTGTGACTCATTATTATTAGGTAATAATTGTGGAGCACATACATTTCCATATATAGATATCGAAAATAAATCATCGATGGTAGAACACGAAGCTACCACATCAAAAATAGGTGAAGATCAAATATTTTATTGCTTACAACGAGGGATTGATGAAGAAAATGCAATTGCTTTAATTGTAAATGGTTATGCTAAGGAAGTTCTTAAACAATTACCAATGGAGTTTTCTGTGGAAGCTCAAAAACTGTTATCACTTACCCTTGAGGGGAGTGTTGGATAAAAATTAATTTATTAATATGTTAGAAATAAAAAATCTTCATGCGTCTATAGGTGACACTAAAATTCTGAAAGGTCTTAACTTGAATGTTAATGCTGGTGAAGTTCATGCAATAATGGGTCCAAATGGATCTGGCAAAAGTACATTAGCCTCAGTTATTGCTGGTAGAGAGGATTATGAAGTTACAGATGGAGAAATAAATTTTTCAGGAAATGAACTATCGGACTTAGGACCAGATGAAAGAGCTAGAGAAGGAA
>JAYNOQ010000008.1:27160-31817 GCA_038113315.1 Flammeovirgaceae bacterium
TTTTCAGGAAATGAACTATCGGACTTAGGACCAGATGAAAGAGCTAGAGAAGGAATATTTCTCGCTTTCCAGTATCCAGTTGAAATACCAGGCGTTTCTACAACGAACTTCATGAAAACAGCTGTAAACCAAATTAGGGAATCAAAAGGTGAAAAGCCCCTAGATGCTGTCGCATTTTTAAAACTCATGAAAGAAAAAATGAAGTTAGTTAATATAAAGCAAGAACTTCTAAGTAGATCAATTAATGAAGGATTCTCAGGTGGTGAGAAAAAGAGAAATGAAATATTTCAGATGGCAATGCTAGACCCCAAACTCTCAATCCTTGACGAAACAGATTCTGGACTTGACATTGATGCTTTAAAAATTGTATCTAATGGTGTAAACGCTTTAAGAAATAAAGATAATGCAACAGTTGTTGTTACCCATTACCAAAGACTTCTAGATTATATTGTTCCTGATTATGTGCATGTATTGATGGACGGTAGAATAGTTAAATCTGGTGATAAAACTCTTGCTCTTGAATTAGAAGAGAAGGGTTATGATTGGATAAAAGTCAAAAACTAATTATGATTGGTACAATTAATATCAAAAAAATATTATCTGAAGAAAAAGATAATAATATTAAACAAATCAAAAATGCTGCACACGAAGGATTAGAAAAATCTTTAGATAGCTATAAAGAAGAATATAAATACACCCCTCTTCTCAGAAAAATTGAAAAAGAATTTGATACACTAACACCGATAAATAAACCTATCCAAAATCTAGATATATATTCAAAGTATGTTCCTAAAAATGAAAAATACTACATCCTTGTCATTAACGGAAACTACCAAGAAAATTTATCAAATAAACCTAAAGAGATACAAGTTGTTAAATACAAAGATCTTAAAGATCAAAATAAAGATCAATTCTTAAAAACATATTCAAAACATGATGATTCAAAAAAAGATTTTTTCTCATCATCAAATACAATCAACCACAGTGAATGTCTCACATTTTATATAGATAAAGACACTACTCTCAAAGAAAAAATTTCAATAATTAATATTATTGATTCACCAAACCCAACATATTTTAGAAAATGCTTTATTATAAAGAAGCATTCGGATATATCTTTCTCAGAAGAATTTATTAACACATCCACTAAAATCAGTTTTTCAAATAGTGTGACTGAATTATTTTTAGATGAAAATGCAAAATTGAATTATTATTCAGTTCAGAATATGAATAAAAACTTTCATTATAATAGCATTAATGCATTTCAAAAATATAATAGCATCTCAAATTTTCATACTTACAGTTTTACTGGTGAAATAATAAGAAACAACTTAAATATAAAGCTTGAGGATAAAAACTGTTATGCTAATATGTATGGTTTCTATGCTATTAAGAAAAATTCTTTGATTGATAATCACACATCAGTAGATCATATTAATGAAAATTCAATTAGTAATGAACATTATAAAGGTATTATTGACAAAGGATCAAATGGTGTTTTTAATGGGAAAATATTTGTAAGACAGAAAGCACAAAAAACAAATGCATTTCAGTCAAATAACAACATTCTTTTATCTGATGATGCAAAAGTCAATACTAAGCCTCAACTTGAAATATGGGCAGATGACGTAAAGTGTTCTCACGGTTGTACTGTAGGTCAATTAGATGAAGACGCATTGTTTTACCTTATGTCCAGAGGTATTTCTAAAAAAGATTCTATTTCTTTACTTCTATCTGCATTCAGCAGTGAAATTACAGAAAAGATTGAAGACGAGAACATTAAAGAGGAATATGAAGCTTTGATATTGAAGGAACTAGAAGGTCTTAACCATGAATAATTTTCCTTTAAATAAAATACGTGATGATTTTCCAATCCTTAAATCAAGAATTAACAATCATCAATTAGTTTATTTTGATAATGCTGCTACTACTCAAAAACCTCAATCTGTGATTGATGGAATTTCAAACTATTATAAAAGTTATAATGCTAATATCCATAGAGGAATTCATTCTCTAGCTGAAAAGGCAACAGAAGAATTTGAAGAAACAAGATCTTTAGTCAAAGAATTTATTAACGCATCTTCAGAAAATGAAATAATATTTACAAGAGGAACAACTGAAGGAATAAATCTAATTTCATCATCTCTTAGTAAATTTTATTTTAATGAAGGTGATGAGATAATAATAAGTGAGATGGAACATCATTCTAATATTGTTCCTTGGCAGATGATTGCAGATGAAAAAAAGTTAAACTTAAAAGTCATAAATGTTTCAGAAAATGGGGAAATTGATATGGATCATTTTAAAAGTTTAATATCAGAAAAAACGAAACTGGTATCTATAGTTTTTATTTCAAATACTTTGGGTACAATAAATCCTGTAAAAAAAATAATTGAAAAGTGTAAAGAAAATAACATATTAAGTGTAGTCGATGGTGCGCAATCATCAGCTCATAAAAAAATTGATGTCACTGATCTTAACTGTGATTTTTATGTTTTTTCAGCACATAAAATGTATGGACCAACAGGTGTTGGAGTAGTTTATGGTAAAGAGGAAATTTTAGAGAAAATGCCTCCTTACATGGGTGGTGGAGAAATGATTAAGGATGTAAGTTTTTCTAATACTTCCTACAATAATTTACCGTACAAGTTTGAAGCTGGAACTCCTAATATTGGTGATGTAATTGGCTTTAAAGAGGCAATAAATTATATAAAAAATATTGGAATTGATAATATTGAAACTTATGAAATTAGCTTAAAAAAATATACTGAAAATGCTCTAAAAAAGATTGATGGAATTAAAGTTGTTGGGACTGCAAAAGATAAAGTAGGAATTTTCTCATTTACTACTGAAAAAGTTCATTATTACGACTTGGGTCTTCTTCTTGATGCTAAGGGTATTGCATTAAGGACTGGACATCATTGTACTCAACCACTAATGGATAAGTATAGTCTTGATGGCACTGCTCGTTTATCACTAGCAATCTATAATTCGACAGAGGAAGTAGATTATTTCGTAGATTCTGTTTCAAATTTGATAAAAAGATGAGTACAGTTCAAATTCAAAATGATATAATTGATGATTTTAAAATTCTTGATGGAGATTTAGAAATGACATTAAACTACCTAATGGAATTAGGAGAATCTTTAAATGATTTAGATGAAAAATATAAAATAGATGATAATCTTGTCAAAGGATGTCAATCAAAAGTTTGGCTTAAATGTACAAAAGAAGATGATAAAATATATTTAAAAGGAGATAGCAATACAGCAATTACCAAAGGATTACTTAGTATTTTAATTAAAATTTTTAATGAAAAAACACCTGAAGAAATTGCTAATACAAACCTTTTCTTCATAAATGAAATTGGACTAAATAGGTTTATTGGAACCCAAAGGTCGAATGGTTTAGAGTCAATGGAGAAAAAAATTAAATTATTAGCTTTAACATTATAAATTATGACAGAGAAAGAAGAGTTAAAATTGAAAGAGAAAATAGTAAGAGCTATCAAAACTGTTTTTGATCCTGAAATACCTGTAGATGTTTATGAATTAGGACTGATATATGATATTCAAATTTTACCCCTTGATAATGTTCATATTCTTATGACTTTAACTTCACCAAACTGTCCTGCTGCTGAGACAATTCCTGCAGATGTAAAAAATAGAGTTGAAATGATAAAAGAAATTAATGAGGTCGAAGTAGAAATTACATTCGACCCCCCCTATTCACAGGATTTGATGTCTGAAGAGGCAAAACTGGAATTAGGTTTTATGTAATTGTGTTTAATTAATAAATTTTTAATATGTATCCAGATGAATTAACTAAACCTATGATTGAAGAGTTAACTTCAGTAGGTTTTACCGAACTAAAAGATGTAGAAACAGTTGTTTCTGAACTCAACGAAGAATCAGGAAAATGTTTAGTTTTAATTAACTCAGTTTGTGGTTGTGCAGCTGGGGCAGCTAGACCAGGTGTAAAACATTCCTTAACGATTTCCGAAAAAAAACCTGATAAACTTTTCACTGTATTTGCAGGTGTTGATTTTGATGCAGTTAATAAAATAAGAGAAATGTGTCTTCCATACCCTCCAAGCTCACCTGCAATTGCCTTGTTTGACAATGGAACTCTTATACATTTTGTTGAAAGACATCATATTGAAGGTAGAAATGCAACTATGATATCTGAACATCTTAAAAACGTATACGAAGAATATTGTAGCTAAAAATTAATGCTATATTTGCGAAAAAATTAAATTAACTATTATGAACGATTTGTTATTATTAGTTCCAGGGTCTGGATTAGTTGCCTTAATATTTGTATATCTTAAAAATAATTGGGTTGCATCAAAAGATGTTGGTTCTGAAAAAATGGAAAGAATTGCCAAAAATATTGCTGATGGAGCTATGGCATTTCTTAGAGCAGAATACAAAATACTTTCTGTTTTTGTATTAATCACTGCTGTTTTACTTGGCTTCAAAGGAGAAAGCGAAGGATCAAGTTACCTAGTAGCAGTATCTTTTGTTGTTGGTGCTTTATGCTCTGGTCTAGCTGGATTTATTGGAATGAAAGTTGCAACTAAAGCAAATGTAAGAACTACCAACGCTGCTCAAGATTCATTAGGAAAAGCTTTAGAAATAGCATTTTCAGGTGGTGC
>JAYNOQ010000008.1:31917-36365 GCA_038113315.1 Flammeovirgaceae bacterium
GCTGATAATGTTGGAGATAATGTTGGAGACGTTGCAGGTATGGGAGCAGATCTATTTGAATCATTTGTAGGTTCAATAATTGGTGCTATGGTACTTGGAGCTGCATTCATTGGTTTACAAGAATTTTCTGGTATGGAAACAAATGCTATTCTATTACCATTATTTATTGCATCTACTGGAATAATAATGTCCATTATAGGTACATTCTTTGTCAGGGTTAAAGAAGGTGGCAGTCCTCATGCAGCTTTAAATCTAGGTGAGTTTGGATCCGCAGGTTTAATGATAGTGGCTACATACTTTTTAATTGATATGTTCCTTCCAGAAGTATGGGCTTTCAATGGGAAAGAATATTCTTCTATCGGAGTATTTTATGCAACGATCGCTGGACTAATTGCGGGTTTAGGAGTAGGAAAAATCACAGAATACTATACTGCAACTGGAAAAGCACCTGTAAAATCTATTGTAAAACAATCTGATACAGGAGCAGCAACAACAATAATTTCTGGACTTGGTGTTGGTATGATGTCAACTGCAATTCCGATAATATTAATTTGTCTTGCTATTTTAGTTTCTTATGAGTTTGCTGGACTGTATGGTATTGCGATAGCAGCTGTAGGTATGTTAGCAAATACTGGTATCCAATTAGCTGTAGATGCTTACGGTCCAATTTCTGATAATGCAGGTGGTATTGCTGAAATGGCTGAGTTACCTCCAAAAGTAAGAGAAAGGACTGATAAGCTTGATGCTGTAGGTAATACAACAGCTGCAATTGGTAAGGGTTTTGCAATTGCTTCCGCTGCATTAACTGCACTTGCACTATTTGCCGCATTTATGCAAACAGCTAAAATAACATCTATAGATATATCTAATCCAATAGTTATGACGGGCTTATTACTTGGAGCAATGCTTCCTTTTGTATTCTCAGCATTATCTATGGATGCTGTTGGTAAAGCAGCAATGAGTATGATCGAAGAAGTAAGAAGACAATTTAAAGAACTTCCTAAACTAAAAGCAGCTCTTGAGATTATGAGAAAATATGATTCTGATCTCTCAAAAGCGTCAAAAGCTGATATGAAAATTTTCAATGAAGCTGATGGTGTAGCTGAATATAGTAAATGTGTTGAGATTTCAACTCAGGCTGCACTTAGAGAGATGGTTTTACCTGGTATCATGGCTATTTCTGTCCCAGTAGTTGTTGGTTTCTTAGGTGGTGCTGAAATGCTTGGAGGTTTATTAGCAGGAGTTACATCATCAGGTGTACTTATGGCAATTTTCCAGTCTAATGCTGGAGGTGCGTGGGATAATGCTAAAAAAATGATTGAAGAAGCAGGACAGAAGGGAACTGAGGCTCATAAAGCTGCAGTAGTTGGAGATACGGTAGGTGATCCATTTAAGGACACATCTGGACCTTCATTAAACATATTATTAAAATTAATATCTGTAGTAGCATTAGTAATTGCTCCATTATTGGTATAATTAAATTATGTATCAAAAGAGAAAGAAGATACCTAAAAAGACATTTGGAAACTTTCCATATATAAGTGTAATTTTTAGTGTTTCTCTTTCTCTTTTTCTTTTAGGTATATTTAGTTTCTTTCTATTATCCTCTCTTGAAGTAAAAAAAGTAATTCAAGAAAATACTGAAATCAATATTTACCTAAATAAAGACATCTCATCAAACCAAATTGATCAAATTAAAAGGACATTATTTACAAAAGATTATGTCTTAACTAAAGACGAATCAACACTTTCTTATGTATCAAGTGAAGATGCTGCAAATGAATTTTCAGAGGAAATTGGGGAAGATTTTGTGAAATTTTTAGGTAATAACCCATTAAGAGATTTGATTATTTTAAAAATTAATTCTGATTTTTTTGAGAATGAAAAACTAGTTGAAATAGAATCGGATATATCTAGAATCCCTGGTGTTTTTGAAGTCGATTACTCCAAAGATATGATTAGCGATATTAATAATAACATTCGTAATATTAGTTTCATATTCATTGGGATATTTATTATACTATTTTTTATATCTATAATACTTATTAGTAATACTTTAAGAATAGCTCTTTTCTCACAAAGGTTTCTAATTAGAAGTATGCAACTTGTTGGAGCTACTTCAAGATACATTTTAAAACCTTTTCTATTAAGAGGTCTTCTTTATGGTCTCATATCAGGAATCCTTTCTTCTGGATTTTTATACTTTATCATATTATTTATAAATGATAGGATAAATGGTTCAAATATGATAGTAAGCATTGAAAAATTAAGTATTATATTTATCACTCTAATAGTAGTTGGTATCTTGATGGTAATATTAAGTACTTATTCCTCTGTTAATAGATACCTTGGTTCTACTTTAGATGACTTATATAATTAAGATTTATGAGTAACAAATCCAATCTTCCATTTAATAAGAATAACTATAAACTAATGATTATTGGTGTTCTAATTATTTTTATGGGATTCTTTATTATGACTTTGGATAATGAGGAATATGGTTACGGATTTCTTGGTCTTACACTAGGTCCTATAATTATTTTATTTGGATTCATTTTCGAATTTTTTGCCATTTTTTATAAAGGAAAATAAAATATGGAATGGTATGAAGCTCTAATTCTCGGAATAGTTCAAGGGCTAACTGAGTTTCTTCCGATAAGTAGTAGCGGCCATCTTGAAATAGCATCATACATTTTAAAGACAAATCCATCTGAAAATTTAATATTTACTGTAGTTGTTCATATAGCAACAGCAATTAGTATAATATATGTTTTCAGAAAGGATATTACTGAAATTATAAAAGGTCTTTTTCAATTTAAGAAAGAAGAAATAGATTTTGTACTTAAAATATTGATATCAAGTATACCAGTAGGAATTATTGGAGTATTATATGAGAAGGAAGTAGAGTCTTTTTTTACTGGAAATATTGTTTTAGTTGGGTCAATGTTAATTATAACGGCTGCTTTGTTATTTTTCACATACTTCAAAAAGAATGATTCTAAAAAAAATATTTCCTATGCTGATGCAATAATTATTGGCTTAGCTCAGGCTCTGGCAATACTTCCAGGTATTTCAAGGTCAGGTTCAACAATATCCGTGGCTTTACTTTTAAATGTAAACAGAGAGAAAGCGACAAAGTTTTCTTTCCTTATGGTACTAGTTCCTATTTTCGGAATCCTTATTTTAAAATCCATTAAAGGAATTTCAGAAATTTCTCAAACATCTAATATTTATTTATTTGAATCCTCATATATAGTTGGATTTTTCTCTGCATTATTTAGTGGTGTATTTGCATGTAGAATCATGCTTAAAATAGTAAAAGAAAGTAAGTTGATTTATTTTTCTGCATACTGTTTATTAGTAGGATGTACTGGAATTTATTTTGGGTCAAAAAACTCAGATGAGACATTTTATATTACTCCAATAAAAAAGATAAGTGAGCTTAGAAAAATTTCCAAAAATTCAATACCACCAACTCTAGATAGTTTAGACTCCCATAAAAAACTAATTGACCTCAAAAAACTAGATGAGGAGTTTAAATTAGATATAAGATATGCATCTACAAATAATTTTATGAGATCAAAATTTTATGTTAATGAGAGGGCTTTTTTTAATATGGGTGCAGCAGACAGATTAATTGAAGCTAAAAATGAGTTAAAAGAATTAGGATATGGTATAATAATATATGACGCCTATAGACCTTGGTTTATAACAAAGATGTTTTGGGAAGGGACGCCCGAAAATCTTAAACATTTTGTTGCAAATCCAGAAAATGGATCTTCTCATAACAAAGGCTGTGCCATAGATATTGGTTTGTATGATATTGAAACAGGAGAAAGAATCGATATGATTTCTGGATATGATGAGTTTACAGAAAGAGCATATGCAAATTATATGGGTGGATCTAAGAAACAAAGAGATATAAGAGATATGCTTATTCAAGTTATGGAAAAAAATGATTTCACTGTATACAAATACGAGTGGTGGCATTTTAATTATAATAAATGTGATTCAGGAATTATGAATTATTCTTTTTCTGAGTTAGACTCACTCAATTCCGTCTAAAATTTTTTGGCCTGAAGACATACTTGTTATAAACTTTTCTGACACATCATCAATACTTTTCTTAAACTCATTAAGTTTATTGTTCACTTGTAAAAGATCAATTCCTTCAAGTTTGTCGTAAGTTTTTTTATCCATAGGATATTTATCAAAAGAGAACTCATTACTAAAGTCCTTCATAAAATTCATCATTGACATACGTGCAATATCAAGATCTTTTATAACCTCATTATCTTCCTCTATTCCATCTATTTCTAGAAGATTAGTTTTAATATTTTTAATGTTTTTCATTTCAAGCATTAGATCATCATGCTCTTTCATTATATCATCCAAAAGCTCTACATTGGATAAATGAAGATTGTTATTATTAGAACAAGAAATTAAGA
>JAYNOQ010000009.1:0-29180 GCA_038113315.1 Flammeovirgaceae bacterium
GAAAAAATATTTCCAAGAATTTCCTCATTAGAAATTTCACCAGTTATTTCTCCTAAGTGATTTAGTGCATATTTAATATCTAATGCAAGAAGATCAATATTAGACTTATTTTTTAGATTTTTTTTAACATTGTTAATTGATGTATTAACATTTGTTAATGATGCATAATGTCTTTCATTAATCATAATTGAGGAATCAGAAGAAACTAAATTTTTAGTTATATAATTATTAATGTGGTTTTTTAATTTATTAATGTCATTGTTATTGTTAGCTGATATTTTTTTAAGCTTCTTATTAGAAAAATACAAATCAACTTCTTTACTAACCTCTAAGTCACCTTTATTTCCTATGTAAATAATATGTTTTTTGTTGAATAAATCATTATTTAATTCTCTTTCTAAAGAGTCTACATTTGCTTTATTTAGATCAAAAACATAAAGTATCAAAGCAGCTTTTTCAATTTGATTTAAAGCTTTCTCTATACCTATTTTTTCAATTTTGTCATCTGTTTTTCTAATTCCGGCAGTATCAATAAACCTTAATAGATTTCCACCTATTGTAATAGTATCTTCTAATACGTCTCTTGTTGTTCCTGGAATATCTGAAATAATTGCTTTATCCTCTTCTAATAAACCGTTTAATATAGTAGATTTTCCAACATTAGGTTTGCCTAGTATTAAAACATTTATTCCATCCTTTATTACGTTATTAAGTTTATAGCTATCAAGAAGTAAATTATTGAAGGATAGGATCTCATCTAATAAATTTTCCAGTTGTTCTCTATTAGCAAATTCAACATCTTCCTCAGAAAAATCTAACTCTAATTCTAATAGACTAGACAAATTAATTAAGTCTTTTCTTAATTCTTTTATTTTATTTGAAAAAACTCCTTTTATATGATTAATTGCCATTTTATGAGAGTTTTCTGAATTAGATGAAATAAGATCTGATACAGCTTCTGCTTGTGATAAATCGATATTACCATTCAAAAATGATCTAAAAGTAAACTCTCCTTTATTTGCAACTCTTGCACCCAACTTAACTATTATAGATAAAATTTTTTTTATTATATAGTTTGATCCGTGACATGATATTTCTACAATATTTTCTTTTGTATATGATTTAGGTTCTTTAAATATTGAAACTAAAACTTCATCAATAATATCATTTTCATACTCTATATTACCAAAATGAATAGTATGAGATTTTTCTTTAGACAAATCTTTAGAAGGAAATATTGAATTAATTATAGTAATTGAGTTTTTTCCTGATAACCTTATAATACCTATAGCTCCTTTTCCTTGAGGTGTTGATTGAGCAACTATTGTGTCATTTAGATTCATACAATGCAAAAGTACATAAAGATAAGATTATTGATTAATTATTATTGATCATGAAAAATTAGGATGATATAATTATCCAAGCGCAACATCCAGGCTCATCATTACAATAAAACCTAAAATTAACCCCATTGTAGCTAAATCAGTATTTCCTCCCCTTTGACTTTCCGGTATTACTTCTTCTACTACTATAAAAATCATAGCTCCAGCTGCAAAAGCTAGTGCATAAGGTAAAATAGGATAAACTAATATTACAAAAGCAGCGCCTATTACTGCAAATATAGGTTCTACAATTGCAGATAATTGACCCCACTTCCAAGATTTCATTTTACTGAATCCTGCTCTTCTAAGTGGCATTGAAACTGCAAATCCCTCAGGGAAGTTTTGAATACCAATTCCAATTCCTAGTGCTACAGCTGATCCTAAACTAAAAACAGATGAAAATTCAGGTGATGCAAGTGCTCCAAATGCTACACCAACAGCTAAACCCTCTGGAATATTATGAATAGCTATTGCTAATACTAATAATGAGGTTTTTTTTAAATCAGTCTTAGGACCTTCAGCTTCCTCAATTTCTCCAAAAATATGTAAATGAGGAATAGATTTATCTAACATAAACATAAACATAGCTCCTAAAAAAAAACCTATTGCAGGAGGAAGAAATGAAGGTAAATTACTTAAACCTAATTCATTCTGAATTTCAACAGCATTTATAGCTGGAGATAATAAAGACCAAAAACTAGCTGCGATCATGACTCCACCTGTAAAACCTAGAGCAGCATCTAAAAATTTTCTATTTGTTGATTTGAATATAAAAACTAATGCAGCTCCTGTAGCAGTTAAAATCCATGTAAATGATCCAGCATACAAAGCTTGCATAACAGGTGATGGTTCAGAAGCAAAAAAATTGATTACACTATCCATTTATATTTTTGTTATTTTAATATTATTTGAAATATCCTTAGAGATAATTACTGATTTTTTGTCAATAAGTATTTCAACCGATTTATCATAGTCAATTTTATCAACTATTGTAATTTCTGTACCTATTTCAATATTTAATTTCTTTAGTAAATTGAAAAATTCTTCATCTTCATTAATTATTCTAGATACTATTCCTTTTTCATTAATATTGAGATCAGAAATAGATATTTTGTCAACAAAATCTATTTCTCCTAACTTATTAGGTATAGGATCACCATGGGGGTCAATTTTAGGATATTTTAGGTATTTGTCTAGGTTATCTATTAATTCTTCAGATGATACGTGCTCAAGTTCTTCGGCTATTTCATGAATTTCATCCCATTTAAATTTTAGTTTATCATGTAAAAAAACTTCCCATAATCTATGTCTTCTAATTATTTGAAGAGCAATCTTTATTCCTGATTTAGATATAGTACTTCCTTTATATTTTTCATGATAGATAAGATTTTTTTTTGAAAGTTTTTTTATCATATCAGTAACAGATGCTGGCTCTATATTTAATATCTTTGATATAGAATTTGTTGAGACTTGTTTATTGCCAAATTCTGAAAGATTAAAAATTGATTTTAAATAGTTTTCTTCAGATTTTGATAATTTAATATTAGACATATCAAATATTGTTTTTAGGTTTGCCTAAATTACAAAAAAAAAATTTATGAAAAAATATATACTGTTTTTTTTGTTACTCTCATGTGGTTCTGAAGAGTCAAGATTAGCCGATTCATATTATCAAAATAAAAATTATATTAAAGCGATTGAGTATTATACAGAAAGCTTAAAATTAAAACCTAATGATACACAATCATTGTATAGGAGAGGAAGGTCGTTTGAAGAAATTAAACAATTTCAAAATGCAATTAAAGATTACAATAAAGTCTTAGAATTAGATAAGGAAAATGTTAATGCTATATTAAGTTTAGCTATTAATAGCTTAAGAGAAAAGAAATATGTTGATGCTGAATTATATGCTAAAAAAGTAATAAAAATTAATCCTGACTTACATGATGCTTATTATTTGTTGGGTAGATCACAACAATATCAGGGAATGTTTTCAGATGCAGTTAGATCTTATCAAACCTCGATATCATTAAATTCAGATTTTTCTGAGTCATACTATTACTTAGGTTTAGTTTATTTAAAATTAAAAAATGACAAAAATGCATGTAAAAACTTTTCAATATCGGCTTCGTTGAATAATAGTGAAGCAAAGAAAATACAAAAAAGATATTGTTATTAGATGAAATTTTTAATTTTATTATTCTTCGTAAATTTTAATAATATGAATTTAAAAACTGCAACATTTGGATCTGGTTGTTTTTGGTGTACAGAAGCTATTTTTGAACTTGTTGATGGAGTTGAAGATGTAATTTCTGGCTATTCAGCAGGTAATACTGAAAATCCAACATATAAAGATGTTACATCAGGAACTACAAATCATGCTGAAGTAGTTAATGTAATTTATAATCCAAGTAAAATTTCATACTTAGAATTACTTGAGATATTTTGGAGAACACATGATCCTACTACTTTAAATAGACAAGGTGCTGATGTTGGAACCCAATATCGTTCTATTATTTTATTTCATGATGATGAACAAAAGAAACTTTCTGAAGATACTCTCAAAAAACTTGACGAATCTGGTGCTTGGAATAGTCCAATTGTAACTAAAATTGAAAAATTTGAAAAATTCTATCCAGCAGAAAACTATCATCAAAATTATTATGAATTAAATCCAAACAATTCATATTGTTCATATGTTATTTCTCCCAAAATAGATAAGTTTAAAAAAGCATTTTCTGATATTTTAAAAAATTAATAAAATACTGTTTAATATTTGAAATTTTCATAAATTCTCATAAGTATTTTGTGTACATTTTATGAGGTATGTATTTTTTCATTGTATCTATAAAATTTCATTTCATATCTCTAATTTCCATTAAATAATTTTTTTAAATTCCATAATTATTCAATATAAAAGTTATTATTTAAAATGTCACAAAAATCTAAATTAGAATATATATGGCTTGATGGATTTAAGCCAACCCAAAGTTTAAGAAGTAAAACACGTATTGAGAGAGACTTTTCTGGTAAAATTGAAGACTGTCCTATGTGGTCATTTGACGGTAGCTCTACTCAACAAGCTGAAGGAAATGATTCAGATTGTCTGCTGAAACCTGTAGCTATATTTCCAGATCCAGACAGATCAAATGGCTACCTTGTTATGACTGAAGTATTGAATTCAGATGGAACTCCGCACGAGTCTAATGGTAGAGCAACTATTGATGACGACGATAATGATTTTTGGTTTGGTTTTGAACAAGAATATTTTTTAAACGATCCAACAACTAATTTACCCTTAGGTTTTCCTGAAAATGGATATCCATCCCCTCAAGGTCAATATTATTGTAGTGTTGGAGCAAAAAACGCTTTTGGTAGAGATATTGTTGAAGATCATTTAGATCAATGTCTTGAAGCTGGTATTAATGTTGAAGGTATCAATGCAGAAGTTGCCACTGGCCAATGGGAATATCAAGTATTCGCTAAAGGAGCTAAAAATGCTGGAGATCAAGTATGGGTAGCCAGATACTTAGCTGAAAGAAATGCAGAAAAATGGGGTGTTTCTATTGATTTACATCCTAAACCTATAAAAGGTGACTGGAATGGTTCAGGAATGCATGCTAATTTCTCAAATGAAGTTATGAGAACAAAAGGTGGTGAAGAACTATTCAATAAGATATGTGAAGCATTTGACGGAAAAAATATCAAAAATCATATGGATGTTTATGGAGCACATAATGAAGAAAGATTAACTGGATTACACGAAACACAATCTATTGATAAATTTTCATATGGAGTTTCTGATAGGGGAGCATCTATTAGAATTCCAATTGGAACAGTTGAAGATGGTTGGGTAGGTAGATTAGAAGATAGAAGACCTGCTTCTAATGGAGATCCATATAAAATAGCATCAGTTATTGTATCAACAACTAAATCTGCTCTATAATTTTTTATATAGATTTGCATAAACTGCAGATTTGAAAAGATTACTAAATTTTATTTCAAACATTAATTGGAATTTGCTTGAAGCATATTCATCAATCAAATCTAATAAATTAAGAGTTTTATTAACTGCTGCAATAATCTCTATCGGAATAGCATCTCTAGTCGGAATTTTAACCTCTATTGATGGAATTAAGAAATCTGTATCAGACAGTTTTTCTGAATTAGGTTCTAATGCCTATTATATTAGAAGTTTGAGGAATGATAGAGGTAAAGAATCTGGTGTTGTTAAAAAAAATTATCCTCCTATTAGATACAGAGAAATTTCTGAATTTTTAAAGAAATATGATGGGGCTGGGAAAGCAACAGTAAGTACCACAGTAACACGTATTGCCGAAGTAAAGTATAAATCAGAGGTAACAAACCCTAATGTTTTTGTTGAAGCTGGAGATCATAATTTAGTAGATGTAACTCAATTAAAAATTGAGAATGGAAGAAATTTCACAAAATCTGAAAACGAAAGAGGTCAGTTTGTAGCCATAATTGGATCAAAGCTAAAATCTAGCTTATTTAAAAATAATGAAGAAGCATTAAGTAAGTTTATTTCTGTCAGAGGCAATAAGTTTCAAGTTATTGGTGTTCTAGAAGAAAAAGGTAGTTCTTTTGGAGGTGGTGGAGACAATAGAATAATAATACCTATAGAAACATCGAGAAAATTAAGACCAACTGCTAATTATCAAGTCACAATTAAAGTAGAAAATATCGAATTAGTTGACGATGATATTAATTACTCTCAAAATCTTTTTAAGATATATAGAGGAGACAGAATAGGATCAGAGAATTCTTTTGAAATAGAAAGAAATGAATCATTAGATTCTGAACTAGATGAAATTTCTACATATTTAAAAATTGGTGGATTTACTATCGGTTTTATAACCTTATTAGGTGCTTCAATTGGGTTAATGAATATAATGTTAGTTTCTGTGACTGAAAGAACTCGTGAAATTGGTTTAAGAAAATCTATTGGTGCTACACCAAAAATAATTAGAGATCAGTTTCTTATTGAATCAATACTAATCTGTTTAATAGGTGGCTTTGGTGGAATTACTTTAGGTATATTTTTTGGAAATATAGTTACTATTTACATTGGTGGAGGTAATTTTATAATACCCTGGCTATGGATTATTTTGGGCTTACTAATTAGTACTTTAGTTGGAATACTAAGTGGATATATTCCTGCTAAAAAAGCTGCTGCATTAGATCCAATTGAATCATTAAGATTTGAGTAATTAAATTCCGAAAAATTTATTCAAGAATGTAAGTAAAAATATAGATCCTAATATTAAAGGACATATATAAGTAATTGAAAAATTAATATACTTTTCCATTAAAGAACCCTTATAATTAGGATTACCTTTTGAAATTTCTTCAGAGAGATTCTTTTTTTTCCATACATAGGCTACAAAAATTGTTATTAAAAATCCACCAAAAGGTAGTAATGTGTCGTTAGAAACATCAATAATAAATTGCATGAAATCAATTGGTTTTTCTGCTCCAAAATAGGTTATAAACTCACTGAAGAAAATACTTTTTCCTTGTGAGAATACAGATGGAATACCTATTGAAAGAATAACTGCCGCAACAATCCATACTGAAAATTTTCTTTCAATATTAAACTCATCGACTAAATAACTAACTGGTACTTCAAGTAATGAAACTGTGGATGTTATTGCTGCAAATGATAACAAAATAAAGAAAGTAGATCCAATAATTATACCTGTTGTACCTCCTAAATCTTCAAAAATTTGAGGAAATACTTGAAAAATTAAACCTGGACCTCCTTGTGTTTCAATGCCAGATGAAAAAACAAAAGGAAATATAATTAGTCCAGCTAGAAAAGCTATACCCACATCAGTTAAAGTTATCAGGGTGGCAGAACTAATTATATCATTATCGTCATCAATATAACTACCATAAGTAATAAGCATCCCCATACCAAGTGATAAGGAGAAAAAGGCTTGACCTAAAGCATTACCAGCAACAGTTAGATTTATTTGAGAAAAATCAGGAACTAAATAAAAAATTATACCATCGATCGAATTAGGAAGTGTCAATGCATAAACAATAAGAGATATAATAATGATTATTAATGATGGCATTAATATTTTTGCAGCCTTTTCAATACCTTTTTCAACACCTCTAGATACAATAAGTGCTGTCAGAAACATAAATAATGAAGCATATAATATTACATTAGTTGTATTGTTTACATAACCCCCAAAATTTTCAGAGATGGAAAAATTACCATTTATCATCTCGAATACATATCCTAAAACCCATCCTGCAACTACGGTATAAAATGATAGGATCAAAATACCACACAAAACACCCATTTTGCCGATAAAATTCCAATTTCTTTTACCCATTTCATTGAATGCGCCAATTGCATTCTTTTTAGTATTTCTACCTATAGCTATCTCAGAAACAATAACAGGAAAACATAATATAAAACAGAAAAATAGATACATTAAAAGAAATGCTGCACCTCCTCCATTACTTACTTCAAAAGGGAATTTCCAAATATTTCCTAAACCTACTGCTGATCCAGATGCGGCTAGGATAAATCCTAATCTTGAATTGAATGATCCTCTTTTCATTAAAAGTTATTAAATATATTATACGATTTTTTTTCAATAAAATAATCTGCAATTCTTCTATTAATATTTTTAATATTAAAGTGCTTAAAATTAGTACACGTTTCTATTAATTTTTCTGCCTTTTTACATTCATTATCGTCCATAAAACTTATTATAGATTCTATAGAACTATTTTTAAATGATAATAAATTATAGTATATCGATGATTTTGAAATATCTAATAAAACTTTGTTATTAGAATTCTTATATACCTTTTCACATCTCTTTAAAGTTGATTCCATCACATAAACAGATATAATCATATCTGCTATATTCATCATCACCTCTTGTTCAGTTTTGATGTTATTACCAAAGTGCATTGCTGACTTACCTAATATATAGAGTAAACAATTTTTTAAATTACCAATTAAATTATAAGCGGATGCAAAATGATTATTTTCATCATAAGAAACTGATTTAAATTTATTAGAGTTAATTACTACCATAGCTTTTTCTAATAAATTAATTTCTTTCTTCATTGATCTTTTTAGAAGTGTTCCTACAATTAACATCCTATTAATTTCATTGGTTCCTTCATAAATTCTTGAAATTCTAGCATCCCTATAAGGTCTTGCCATTGGTGCTTCTTCAGAAAAACCCATTCCGCCATAAATTTGCAGTCCTTCATCAACGACAAAATCTAATATTTCTGATCCATAAATCTTAGATATTGCACATTCAACAGAAAATAATTCAATTGCTTCTAGTTCTGATTCATTTAATGATTTCCCTTCTTTTTGAAAAAATGAAATCTTTTTTTCTATATCATCTCCTGCTCTGTAACAAATTGATTCACAACTAAATGTTTGAACAATCATCATAGCTAGTTTCTGTTTTATTGCTCCAAAAGATGATATAGGTACATTAAATTGTATTCTTTCTAAAGAATAAGTTATTGCATTATCAATAATCCCTCTACATCCACCTAATACACCTGCTCCAAGTTTTATTCTTCCAATATTTAATACATTTAATGCTATTTTAAATCCGCCTTCTCTTTCCCCTAACAAATTTTCTATAGGTATTTCTACATCATTAAAGAATATTTGACGGGTTGAAGATCCTTTGATTCCTAATTTATCTTCTTCAGGATTCATTGTTATTCCTTCTCGACTTTTTTCTACAATGAATGCAGTTAAATTTTTATCATCATCGATTTTTGCAAAAACGATATATATATCTGCAAATCCACCATTTGATATCCACATCTTCTGACCATTTATAATATATTTTGATTTATCTGAATTTAAGATTGCTTTTGATTTTCCTGAATTAGCATCTGAACCAGAATTAGGTTCTGTTAGGCAATATGCACCTTTAAGTTCTCCAGAAACAAGACCTGTCAAAAATTTTTTCTTTTGATCTTCATTTCCATAATATTTAAGGGGTAGGGTAGCTATTCCAGTATGAGCTCCGTAGGCTGTAGAGAATGAACCAGTTATACCAACAATATCTGCTATCAACATACTCGTGTTAAAGCTCATGTTCATTCCTCCATAATTTTCACTTATTGATAACCCTAGTAATCCTAATTCTCCTGATTTTGTTAATAATTCAGGCATTATCTCAGGATGATTTTTACTATCGATTTTATCAGTTAATGGAATTACTTCTCTTTCTAGGAAATCAGTACACGACTCTGCCATCATTCTTTGATCAGAGTCAAAATCTTCCATTGTAAATATTTTGTCGGAATCAATATCAAATAATAGAAATTCTCCTCCAATTACTGAATCTTTTTTTTGATAACTCATAATTAAACCTTTAAATTTCTTAAATCTACAGGAACTACTTTAGAAACCCCTTGTTCTGGCATAGTTATTCCATAAATTATGTCTGCATTATTCATTGTTCTTTTATTATGAGTAACAATTATAAATTGAGATGTATTTGAGAATTTATTTACTATTTTATTGAATTTATCAATATTAGCATCATCTAAAGGTGCATCAACTTCATCAAATACACAAAAAGGAGCTGGTTTTAAAAGATAAATAGCAAATAACAGTGATGTAGCTGTTAAAGTTTTTTCACCACCTGAAAGTTGATTTATAGTCAAAGGTTTTTTTCCTTTTGGTTTAGCCATTATTTCGATTGATGATTCAAGAGGATTTTCTTCATCATTTATTAATAAATCACAATCATCATCATCTGTAAATAATGATCTAAAAACTGTTTTAAAATTACTCTTAATCTTTTCAAATGATTTTAAGAAGGATTCTTTTGCTACAATATCAATTTCTTCAATAGTTTTAAGAAGCGAATCTTTAGCCTCTAGAAGATCCTCTCTCTCTTTAGTGATAAATTCGTGTCTCTCTTTGATCTCTTTATACGCTTCCATTGCTAAAGGATTAATTTGGCCAATTTTTTCTATTTTTTCTTTTAACTCCTCTCTTCTATTTATCATACTATCCACTGATGAATCCTTAAAGAAATCTTTATCTGCTTTACATGTATTAATATCTAAATCAAATTCGATAGATAATCTTTGTTCTACAGAATTTAATTCAATTTCATTATCATAGATGTTTGATTTAAGCTCATCGATTAAATTAAGATTAATATCTTTTTTATTTTGTAACTCTCTTATAGATGAGTCATCAAGATTAATTGTAGATTTTAATTTATAATATTCATCTTCAAATTTTTGTAAATCTTTTTCAGATTTTGACTTTTCATCATAGAGTTTAATTAAAGAATTGTCATTGGAATCAGTATCGGTATCTATTTTAACTACTTCTTTTTCTGACTTTTTTAAATTATCAATATTCTCAGCAATCCTTCTTTTGTTGGATTCATATGTAGCATTTTTATATTCCATCTCTTTCTTTAGAGATTCAATATTATTCTTTAAGGAGTTATACTTTATTTCATCAGTTGACAGGTCTTTGGATTTTTCAGAAAATAGTTTGTTTATTCTTATAATTTCTTTGTTTTCAGTCTTAAATAAATTTTCAATTGTTTTAAATCCTTTCTTTAATTCTAATATCTCCTTATCAATAGATTTTATTTTTTCTACAACAGACTTTTTATCAATATTGTCTAATAGAAGTAATCTTTCAACTTGGTTTCTTTTATTCGATATTGATTCTAGATTATGATTTAACTGCCTAAACTGATCCTCAACCTCTTTTATGTCTGTTATTTTTACGTTTTTATCTTTTAGTTCTTCTTCGTACTTGGTATAATCTTTCTTAGTAATTTTTAATTTATCAATAACCTTTTTTAATTCCTTTTCATTTGATGATATCTCTTTTTGAATAGAGGAAATTGAAAATTCTGACCTTTTATTACTTTCTGTATCATACTTTATTCTATCTCTTAAATCTTCAATTTTTTCAATTAACATTTTAGCCTTTTGAGATTTCATTCTTTTAGACTCTTCAAAATTTCTAATTTTATCAAGGACCTGATTAAATTTTTTTTGAAGTTTTAATAATTTTTTTTCATAAGGAATTAGAGAAGATTTTGCAGATTCTAACTTTGAATTTTTCTTAGCTAATTCAGTAATTACTTTTGTGTTTTCATTCTCAACTTTTGTAAGTTTTTGCTTTTGTTCTTTAAGAGAAGACATAGTTGTTTTTGACACTTCCAGTGCAACATTTATACTAATTATTTTATATTCATCCTTGTACTTATGATACTTTTCGGTTTGCTTGGCTTGTCTTTTAAGAGATCTTAAATTCTTTTCAATTTCATAGACTAAATCTTCAACTCTATCTAAATCAAGTTCAGTCTGTTTGATTTTATT
This sequence comes from Flammeovirgaceae bacterium, assembly GCA_038113315.1. Lineage (GTDB taxonomy): Bacteria > Bacteroidota > Bacteroidia > Cytophagales > MED-G16 > MED-G16. The sequence continues at coordinate 11,772 of JAYNOQ010000009.1, forward strand.
AAATGTTTCTTTTTTCCTTTTTCTAAACTTTGAAATCCCTGCAGCTTCTTCAAATAAATGTAATCTTGAGTTATCCTTATCATTTAATATATTATCAACCATAGACAATTCAATTATTGCATAATTATTTGATGATATTCCTGTATCTAAGAATAAGTTCGTTATATCTTTCAGTCTGCACTTTACATCATTTAATAAATACTCACTGTCTCCTGATCTAAAATATTTTCTTGTGACAGTAACTGTAGAGTATTCAGTAGGAATCAAATTCTTTGTATTATCAAATGAAATAGAAACTTCAGCCAGTTGTAATTTTTTTCTTGATTTTGAGCCATTAAATATTATATTTTCCATCTTATCAGACCTCAATAGACTTGTTTTTTGCTCTCCAAGAACCCATCTAATTGCATCAACAATATTTGATTTACCACATCCATTTGGTCCAACTATACCGGTAACTCCACTATTAAAGTTTATTATTGTTTTATCGCCAAAACTCTTAAAACCTTTAATTTCTATTTTATTTAATCTCATTAAAAAATTATGATTTATTTTTGGTCTAAATATAATAATATAACAATGGATTTTTCTGATTTTAGTGAATTTATAGGTCCAATTATTTTTGGTTTAATTGCTTGGCTTTCTAATTATTTTGGTAAGAAAAAAAAGTCATCTAAAGATGTTCAACGAGACAATATTAATCAGAATGAAAATGAGAAAACTTTCCAGTCAATTTTTGATGATTTTAATAAAGAAAAAGAAGTTTTTTCTAAACAAGAAGAGAATGTAATCTCTGATGAAGTATTTGCTAAAAGAGAAATTATTCAAGAAAAGGTAAAAGAACAAACTATAGAACCTAAAGAGGTTGAAAAAGAACCTAAATTATTAACAAAAACTGAAACTGATAATAAACCTATTTCTAAAATCAAAAAGAAAAGTATTAGAGAGAAGTTGAAAAATAAGAACGGTTTAAAAGAAGCTATTATTATGAAGGAGATTTTAGATAAAAAATATTAATTATCTCTTATTTATATTTTTATATTCTCTCGTTTGTTCACCAGTGTAAATCTGTCTTGGTCTTCCTAATGGTTCTTTATTTTCTCTCATTTCTTTCCACTGTGCAATCCAACCCGGTAGTCGTCCAAAAGCAAACATGACTGTAAACATTTCAGGTGGAAAACCTAATGCGCGATAAATTATACCACTGTAAAAGTCAACATTTGGATATAATTTTTTATCAACAAAATACTGATCTTCTAATGCAATCTTTTCTAATTTCTTAGCTAAGTCGAGAACTGGATCATTTACTCCTAGTTTTTCTAAGACATTATCTGCAGCTTTTTTAATTATTTTAGCTCTTGGGTCAAAATTTTTATAAACCCTATGACCAAATCCCATTAATCTAAATGGATCGTTTTTATCTTTCGCCTTTTTAATATACTTATCAATATCATTTCCGTCATTAATTATTTGATCAAGCATTTCAATTACAGCTTGATTAGCACCACCATGTAATGGTCCCCATAATGCATTTATTCCAGCGGATATTGACGGGTATATACTTGATTGAGCAGATCCTACAACACGTACCGTTGATGTTGAACAATTTTGTTCATGATCAGCATGTAAAATTAATAGTTTGTTAAGGGCATCTGTAATAACTGGGTTAGGTTTATAAGATTCCGATGGTAATTCAAACATCATTTTTAAGAAGTTTGTACAATAATCTAAACTATTATCTGGATAAATTATTGGATGACCATTTCTTTTCTTATATGACCATGCGGCAAAAGTTGGAAACTTTCCTAAAATTCTAGCAATACTTAGATCAACTAAATCTTTAGACCTATTTGGGTCTAATGATTCTGGATAAAATGCAGTTAAACTTGTAATTAGAGAGGATAGTATACCCATAGGATGAGCCTTTGATGGATATCCTTCTAATATTATTTTAAAGTCTTCGTGAACTAATGTGTGAATTCTAATCCTATGTTCAAAACTATCTAGTTCTGACTTAGTAGGTAGATTACCATATATTAGTAGGTAACAAACTTCTGTAAATGTTGATTTTGAAGCTAATTCTTCAATTGAATAACCTCTATGTCTTAAAATACCTTTTTCTCCATCTAGATAAGTTATATTACTGGTAGTTGATCCAGTATTTTTGAAACCTTTATCTAAAGTTACAAGACCTGTTTCAGATCTAAGTTTAGAAATATCAATGGCTTTTTCATTTTCAGAACCAGTGATTATTGGTAATTTTATTTCTTTTCCCTCAAAATTTAATGAAGCCGAATCACTCATTTATATTAATTATTACCCCCTAAAATTATCGGTAAACCATCTTTACCACTTCCAACAACAACAACTTTCGAATTAGGAGATTCTGCTAATTTACTAGTAGCTTCAATTCCTCTCATCTTAAGAAGGTTAGGAGTTAAACTGTTACTAACAATTCTATTAGCATCTGCTTCACCTTTGGCTTCAATTCTTTTTCTTTCAGCCTCACTTTTCTCTCTTTCAAGCCTATACTGGTAAGCTAAAGCTTCTTGCTCTTGTTGAAGTTTATTTTCAATAGCACTTTTTATTTGAGCAGGAAGAGTAATTGATCTAATTAGTAATGATTTCATTATAATATTATTACCTGGTTTTCTTAGTACTTCACTTGCTTCTTCTTGTATTAAATTTTCAACTTCTGCTCTCTTAGTTGAATATATTTCTTCTGCAGTGTATCTACCCATTACATCTCTTACAGTAGATCTAAATACAGGTCTAACAAGTCTTCTTAGATAATCGAACTGATAAGTTTCATATATTTCTCCAACACTATCGTAACTTAAGTGGAAATTCATTGTCACATCAACATTTATACTTAAACCACTACCATCCAGAACGTCAATGGTTTCTTCTACCAAATTATCTGTTATATCAAATTTATAGAGATCATTCCAAGGGGCCTTAAATCCGAACCCAGGAGTGATGACATTTTTTTTATCTAGTCCTGTAGAACCAAATTTATAAAAAATAACAGCTCTTTCAGTAGACTCAATTACATAAAACATGCTTGAAGCAAAAGAAAAGAGAACTGTTAAACCAAAAAGTAAAAAAATAATTACTGAAACTAATTTAGAATTTTGCATATGTTTTGAATTTTACCACAAATATAAGTTTATTCAACAATAATAAAAGTATAATTCTTTTTACCCTTCTGTAAAAGAATATATTTATTAAACTTTAGATTATCACTAAGTTTATAATTATCATCTGATATTTTTTCTTTATTGATACTAAGTCCATTGTTTTTAATTAATCTAATTAATTCTGACTTCGACTTAAATATCTCAAAATTAGTAGTTTCTGTAAGTAATGTTTTAAAATCCCTTGATAAATCTTCTTTATTAATTTTCACACATGGTACAGCGGTTGATAAAGAATCCATTACGTTTTCTTCTAATTTTTCAAAATCATCTTTTTTAAACTTTCCAAATAAGACGTTAGAAGTTGATTTTGCAATATTTAGTTTTTCTTTATTGTGAACTATTTCTGTAATTTCTTCAGCTAATGCATTTTGTAATATCCTAAGATGCGGTTCTTTATTATGATCAGATATTAAAATATCAATTTCTTCCTTACTCTTTTGAGTAAATATTTTAATAAAAGTTTTTGCATCTTCATCAGAAACATTTATCCAAAATTGGTAAAATTTATAGGGACTTGTTTTTGTCTCATCTAGCCATACATTTCCTTCTTCTGTTTTTCCAAATTTACCTCCATCAGATTTTGTTATTAGTGGGGTAGTAAGTGCAAAAGATTCTCCTCCATCAATTCTTCTGATAAGTTCATTTCCTGTTAGGATATTTCCCCACTGATCTGATCCACCGAATTGAATTCTAACATCTTTATTTTTCCATAGCCAGTAGAAGTCATAACCTTGAATTAATTGATAGCTAAACTCAGTAAATGAAATTCCCGTTTCAAGTCTATTTTTGACTGAATCTTTTGCCATCATATAATTTACAGAAATGTGTTTTCCAACTTTTCTTAAAAATTCTAAAATATTAAAATCTTCAAACCATGTTTTATTATTAACTATAGACGCTGAATTATTACCAGAAAAGTTTAAAAATTTCTCAAATTGCTTTTTTATTTTCCTTTGATTATTAATTAATATTTCTTCATCTAAAAAACTTCTCTCTTTAGATTTTCCAGATGGATCACCTATCATTCCAGTAGCACCTCCAATTAGTATTATAGGTGTATGTCCGCACTTTTGAAAATGAACTAAAGTCATAATTTGGACTAAGTTCCCAATGTGTAGTGAGTCTGCTGTCGGATCAAATCCTATATAACCTGCTGTAGAGTTTTTAAGTAAATAATCTTCTGTTTTTGGGGTAATATCATGTATTAAACCTCTCCACTTTAATTCCCCAACAAAATTTTTCATACTTAATATTTTTAATAATTATTTACATGCAATATTATTAAAAAACTAATTACTTTTATGTAATAATCTAATGATTCAGACCTATAATCAAATTATTAAAAATTTGAGTGAAGATAAATTCTCTAAAATTTACCTTCTAATGGGAGAGGAGACCTTTTTTATTAAAAAAATCTGCCAATTTTTTGAGAATAATTTTATAGAAGATCAAAATAAAAGTTTTAATCAAGAGATATTTTATGGAAGAGACATCAGTATTGAAAATATTATTTCTTCCTGTAAAAGTTTTCCGATGATGTCAGACAAGAAATTAGTCATAATTAAAGAGGCTCAAGAGTTAGATATTTTTAAGAGAAATAATGATAAAAAGAATGAACTGTTAATAAACTATTTATCAAATGTAAATTCTTCAACAACCTTAATATTTTGTTTAAGCAATAAAACATTAGATAAGAGAGGTAAACTCTTTAAATCATTTAATGAATCATCTTGTATTCTTGATTCCTCTTCTAAAGAAAATAAAATATATGATAATCAACTTCCAAAATGGATAGAGTCTGAGGTTAATAAAAAAAAATATTCTATATCAAATGATGCGTTATTAATATTGACTGAAAATATTGGGAATGATCTTGAAAAAATAGATAACGCATTGAATAAAATTTATTCAAATATTGAGTCAAAAAATATATCAAAAGATGATATTTTAAATCTTGTAGGAATTAATAGAGAATATAATTTATTTGAATTTCAAGATAGTCTCATAGATAGGAATTCATTAAAATGTGGGAAAATCATGAACTATTTTACTTCAAACGAAAAAAAGTTTCCCATACAACAACTTATAATATATATGTATGGTTTTTACTCTAAATTATTAGTAGTTAAATCTAAAAATCTTTCTAATCCTGATACTATATCTTCAGAAATTTCCGTTCATCCTTATGTGGCAAGATCATATGCACGCGCAATGCAAAATTATACTTTAAATGAATTATTTATGATTATATCCTTTATCAAGGAACTAGACTTAGTATCAAAAGGTCTTAAACAATTGAAAGCTGACAATAAAGCATTAATGGGTCAAATTATTTATAAATTATTCTATAGATGAGATTATTTATACTTTTTATTTTAATAGTATTTTGTAATAAATCCTTAGCTCAGGATAATAAAAAGTTAAATCAATATTTTTCTAATCAAAATTATTCTCTTTATGTGTCATATTTTGAGAGTATATTTAAATCTAAAGACTATGATAATATTGATCCAAATCTAGTTGCTAATTATATAGTATCTCTTCTTAAATCAAATTTTAATTCATCTGATGCAATGTTACCATCAAGAAAATTAAAAATTATTAGTGATAATATTGAAGGTTATATAATAAGCAATAATTCAAACACTAGAGATGAACTCCTTTACGAATATGGTAAATCAGAATTTTATAAAAATAGATTTAAAGCCGCAGTTAAATTTTTAGGGATAATAAATAAGAAAAATGATGAGATTAATTTTCTATTAGGCATCTCTGAATTTAATAATAAAAATTTTGAACAATCTAGAAAATATCTTGATTTAGTAAATGATGAAATATATTTTAATAGAAAAAATTTCTATCTAGGAGTTATATCTTACCTAAATGATGAATTTGATTCGTCATTAGAATTCTTTAAAAAATCAAATGATGATGATCTAGAAAACAAATATCTTCAGTATTTAATTAGCATTAACTTTTTATTGAAGAATTATGAAGAAGTTATATTATTTGAAAATAGACTAAATCTAGAAGTTGAAAATATCGATTATTGCTTTTTCTTTATAGCTAAGTCATATTTTATTTTAGAAAAATATGATAAAGTAGTTGATATTCTTTCAAAACTTGAAAGTAAAATTGATAGAGAAGATGAAATTTCATTTATGATAGCTTACTCTCAATATATGAATGGAGACTATGAATTATCAAAATCATTATTTAAAGAATTGTCATATTCTTCCTTAAAGTATTCTCAATTCTCATCATTTTATCTTGGTATGATTTTTCTTGATGAGAAAAACTATAATCTAGCAAAAAATTATTTTTATGCTTCTTATAAGAAAGAAGATAATTCTGAATACACAAAAAAATCCTTAATTAATTATGCTAAATCTAATTATGAGTTAGGCGACTATGATTTATCAATAGCAGTTTTAAATAAGTATAAAAAGTCTTATCCGAATGAAAATTTTACAGAAGTTGATGATTTATTAAGCGAAAATTATTTTATGACTAATAATTATTCCAGGATAATCTCTTATCTAAATTCTAAAGGGAATATTTCAGAGAATGATAAAATTAAGTTTCAGTATGTAACATATCAGAAGGGGGTTGGAGAGTTTAATAGAGGAAACTTTAAAAGCTCAATTAAATATTTTGATTTATCTAAAAAATATAACCTAGATTCTGAAATATACATCAAATCATCTTTGAATAAATCTGAAGCATTATTTATTGGTAATTTATATAAAGAAGCGGTCAATGAACTTTTAGGAATAATTAATCTTAATATGAATGTAGAATTAAGAAAAAAGATATTTCTTCAACTAGGATATTCTTATTTTAATTTGAATGAGTACTTAAATGCTTCTAAATATTTAAAAAACTATCTTGATATAAAAGATAATAAACTTTCTTCAAAAGATATTGACCCTATACTTAGACTTGCTGATTCATATTATGCATCTAAAAATTTTAATAGTTCTATTAAATATTATAATACTGCATTACAAAATAGTGATATCAATAGAAATTATATAATCTATCAAATTGGACTTTGTTATTATGGTTTAGATGATTTTACTAAATCAATAGATTATATGGATAAAGTAATTTTAAATTCAGAAAAATCTTTAGATGATGATGCTATTTTTAGAAAGGCTCAAATATATTTTGAGAATTCTGAGTTTGATAAATCCATCATAAATTATAATTTAATAATTGATGAATATAAATACAGTGAATATATATCTTATTCATTTTTAAATAGAGCAACCTCATACTTTAATCTAAAATCCTATGACCAAGCAGAGGATGATTACTTATATGTCTTAAAAAATATATCTGATGAAAAAATACAAAGTCAAGCAATTTTAGGTATGCAAAAAATTGTTTCATTTACAAATAATTTCACTCAGTTAAATAGTTTAATTACTGAATACAAAAATAGGTTCCCTGATAACGATAATGTTTTAAAAATACAATTTGATAACATTAGAAACCTTTATTTCAACCAAAAATATGATGATCTGATCTCTTATGTTGATGAAATTTTTTCTCAGGAAGAGCAAGTATTTAATGAGTATGAAACAAACTATTATTTAGCAGAATCTTTTTTTAAAACAAAAAAATATGAAAACGCAAGTCCAGTCTATGAAACACTTTTAGATAGTGTAAACTCTAAGTATTTTTCTAGATCACTTAATAGGCTTGCTCAAATTTATTTAAATCAAAAAAATTATAATAGATCTTTAAATTATTTCAAAAAACTTGAAAAAAACAGTAAAAACAATAGAGAGAGAATAGATTCATATATTGGGTCTTTAACAAATTACTATTATTTAAAAAATTATGATTCTGTTCATTTTTACTCTTCTCAAATAAACAGTTTTGATAAAATATCATTTAATAACAGAAATAAAATAAATCTTCTAAGTGCAAAATCCTTTTTAGATTCAGGTGATATTACTAAAGGAATTGATAAATTATTAACCACAATTAATCTTGTAAACGATGAGAGTGCAGCTGAAGCAAATTATTTATTAGCTAAAGTATTTTATAGTCAATCTCAAAAAAATCAAGCTCTTGAAACACTATATGCTTTAAATGAAAATTTCTCAAATTATGATTATTGGGTTGGTAAATCTTATTTACTAATCGCTGATATATTTATTTCGATGAATGAAGGATTTCAGGCAAATGCAACACTTGAATCTTTAATTGATAATACTGATATAGATGAAATAAGAATAAAAGCTTTAGAACTAAAAAATAATATTGATTTAAATGAATAAGTATATTTTAATTATATGTTTATTAAATGCTAATCTACTTTTATCTCAATCTAATGAAGGTGAGATTGAAGATGCTCAGATTTTAATTGAGAAAAATAGTAATATAATACTACCTAAAGTTGATAAATCAATTCAAAAAATTGACCTTGAAAATAAAAACATAGACAAAAAACCATTTCTCTTTGAAAACATATCTTTTACTCCAATTTTATCAAATAAAAAAATTGATAAAATATTAAGAGATAATTCTTACTCTGAAGATCATAAAGAAATTTTTGTTGACTTAATGGGTGGGAATTATTCAACTTTTATTTTAAATACTAATCCATATTACAAATCAGGAAATACTTTTGCTATTTATTCTGATTTATATATAAAGCTAAACTCAAAAGGATATAAGCTTTCAAATGTAAGTGGTGAGGAAATTAATGATATTAATATTTACGCTGATTATAAATACAGTATAAACTCAAAAATATCATCTCATCTGAACTTCAGTTCATATTCCAATGGTTATTATGGTTTTATTAATACAGAAAATATAACCTTGACCGATAATCTATTAGAAAACTTAAGGTTCTCAAATAACTCTTTTTACTATAAAATAGATTGGGAAAATACTGGAAAAAAATATAATTCTAATGTTAATTATTCAGGTAAAATATTCAAAAACTTATTCCATAACGAATCCCAACAAACAGTTTCTGGTAATATTCTTTTATCACCATCAAATTCATTATTTAGCTTCGTGCCATTATTTGATTATTACGAGATAAGAGAGATCAATAATATTAATGATAAAAAATTAACTTTTTCGCAACTAGAGTTACCATTAATATATGATTTTAATTCAAGGAATATAAATATAAGATTAAATGCTTCTTATCAAATTCTATCAAAAAATCTTAAAAATTCTACAACTAAAGGATCTTTCTCTCCAAAATTTAAATTGAAATATCTTAGAAATAATTTAACTATAAATTTAGCTGCGTCAAGAGGCTATTACTACTCTAAGTATTCTAATATTTTAAACGATATGCCGTTTATTTATGATATTAACATTATTAACCAATTTGATTTAAATAGAGAGTTCTACAGAGTAAAATTTGGTTTAGATGTTAACCTATTTAAGAATTCCTATATATCATTATCATATGAGTCTGTTAAACAGCAAGGAGGCTTAGACTATAGACCTTATTTCGGTGAAAATTTACCTTCTGATATAAAAGTACCTATGTATTTATATACTTTAAAAAGAAATAATGACGAAGAAATTATAAATTATCTTTCTCTATCATTTAATGGTTCATTCACAGATAATTTAAAATCTTCCATTAACTTCTTACATACTATATATGAGAATGATGATGTGTTTCAACCTCTTTATGTTTTGGATATAGTAAATACTTTTTCTAAAAACGATATATCTCTAAGCATTGGTGGAAATTTTGAATTAGAAAATTATGGAATGGATTTTAACTCTAACTTGATCAAGATGAAGTCATTTATTGATATTTATTTTAATTCAAGTTACTCTTTATCCAAAAATATTGACCTCAATCTAAAGGTTAATAATATTCTCAATAGATATAATGAAAGATTTTTTATGTATCCAGAATTAGGAACAAATTTTATGGTTGGTGTAAAATGGATATTTTAAATGAATAAAAAAGATATTGATTTTGGACTAAAAGATATTAAAATAGATGATTATAAGCTAAAGAAGAATAATTCTGGTAAATTAATATCCATAATTATATTAATTGTAGTTACAATTTTTTATTATAAATACTCTTCTAAAGAGTTAGTTGATCAAATTGATTCTTCAAATTTTAAATCTTTAAATAACGTAGAACAGAATGATAATAACCTTACAAAAGATACCTTAGTTTCTCATAATCAAGATTCACTAATTCAATTGAACGATTTAGAAGAATTTAATGAAGAAATTGTTGTTAATTCTTCAAAAACTATAGAAGTAAACTTGCTTAGTGGAAAATATTATATTATATCAGGAAGCTTTTCAAATTATAATTTATCTTTAAATAAGGCTAATTTTTTAAATGATAATGGATTTAATGCATTTATAATATCACCAGTAAATCAAAATAAAATGTTTAGAGTTGCAGTTGATGTATATGATGATATTGATACAGCTAAAGAAAATTTAAAATCATACAAAGAAAAACTAAATAATGAATTATGGATTTTAAAATATTGATACTACAATTTTTAAATACAAACGATTCAACTATAAATGTATTGGATCAAGAACAGATAACGGTAATGGAACTTTTATTTAAAGGTGGATTCATGATGATTCCTATTTTAATATTATTTGTCATTACAATCTATATATTAATTGAAAAAATTTTAATAATAAATAGGGAATCAAAATCACCAAAAGGTTTTACTGATGAAATTATATCAAGAGTTAAAAATGATGATATAAACGGTGCTAAACTAATATGTAATGACACTAATAATCCTGTTTCAAGAATGATTCTTAAAGGATTAAATAAATTTAATACTTCATTAAAAAACATTGAAACTTCAATTGAAAATGTTGGAAAAATTGAAATTTACAATTTAGAAAAAAACTTAAGCTTGTTAGCTACTATTTCAGGTGCTGCCCCTATGATTGGGTTTTTAGGAACAGTTACAGGTATGATACAAGCATTTATTTCAATTGCTGAAGAAGAAGGTGCTGTAAGTCCAAAATTATTATCTAGTGGTATATATGAAGCTATGTTAACAACTGCAGCTGGTTTATTTGTAGGTATCATAGCTTACCTTTCATATAATTATCTTGTTTCTAGAGTAGAAAAATTAATTCACAAGATGGAATATACAACTATTGAGTTTATAGAAACATTACAAAGTAAAAAATGAATTTAAAGTCTAACAATAAGATAAATCCATTGTTTAGTATGTCATCTATGACTGACATCATATTCCTTTTACTAATATTTTTTATGTTGACTGCATCATTCGTTACACCCTCTGGATTACCAGTTAACTTACCATCAAGTAAATCCTCAACAATAGTAATTCAAAAAGTTTCAGTTACGATAACAAAAGATTTAAAGTATTTTGTAAATGATCAAGAAACTTCTATTGAAAATCTTGAGTTTGTATTAAGGAATGCAATAGGCGAGGATGAGGGATTAGTTGTACTTCATTGTGATAAAGATGTACCTGTTGAACATCTTGTTAATGTTGCTGGTATTGCTACCTCTCTAGAAGCCAAGGTTTCCATAGCATCAACACCAAAAAAATGATAGACTCAAATAAAGACTTAAAAAAGAAGGCTTTTTATTTAACAGTTGGAACAAATATTTTATTCTTTTTATTATTAATGATAATTGTCGCATGGAAGGAAACCTATCCACCGCCAGAAGAATATGGTATAGAGTTAGGTATGGAAAATACTGAGATTTCTGATTCAAACAATATAGCTGAAAATGATAATGAAACTGAGATAGAGGATGAAATAACAGAAAATGAAACGGAAGATATCATAGAGGATAATGAAACAATAATTGAAAATGTCGATGAAGAGAATAATACTACAGATGATTTAGAATCATCCGATCTAGTAGAAGTTGAAGAATTAGAACCTGTATCTGATCTGGAATCTCCAGTAGCAGTAAATGAAAACCCAAAAATTGAATCAAATAATAAAAATGAATCAATAGATTCGTCCATTGTTGATGAAAATAAACCATCAACAAAAATAATTGATGAAAGGGCTATTTTTAAAAATAACTCATCCTCTGAATCGGGATCAAAAGGATCATCACTTGAAATGCAAGGATGGATTTGGGACTTCGAACCAAATCCTATTGATAATAGTAGAGAAAGTGGGAGAATTATTTTTGAAATTATTGTAGATTATTATGGGGAAATAATTGGTTTACGAACTCTAGAGACGACTTTAAGTCCAGCTATTGAAAATATTTATAAAGAAGAAATTTTAAAACTAACTTTTAGTCCAACAAATAATGAAAACCCTGCAGAGGTATCTAAAGGAAAAATCACCTTTATAATAAAGAACAATTAGTTATTGAAGAATGAATTATGATGAAACTATAAAGTTTCTTTTTAACAATATTCCTAATTATCAAAAATCAGGGAAATCAGCTATAAGAACTGGTTTGACAAACATAAAAATATTAGCTAATTATTTTAATAATCCTCAAAATTCATTTAAATCAATTCATATTGGTGGAACCAATGGGAAAGGAACTACATCTACATCAATTGCTAATTTATGTCTATCGCTAGACTTAAAGGTTGGGTTATTTACTTCTCCACATATTTATGATTTCCGAGAAAGAATTCAGATTAATGGTTCTAAGATTAGTAAGTCTTTTATAAAGAAATTCATCTTTAATAATAAAGAATTTTTTGAATCAAATGATTTTTCATTTTTTGAAATTAATACAATAATGGCCTTTGAATACTTTAAATACAAAAATGTAGATTTAGCTATAATTGAGGTGGGGCTAGGGGGTAGATTAGATTCTACCAATATCCTTAATCCAATAATGAGTGTAGTAACAAATGTGGGGTTTGATCATCAAAATATTTTAGGAGATAATATTCAAGATATAGCAACAGAAAAGTCTGGAATAATCAAAAAAAATTCAATTTTTATCAAAGGAGAAATACAAAAAGATATTGATTACATTTTTCAAGATGAATGTAAACTTAATAATGTGCAATATGTTAATGCAACTAAAGAATTGAAAATTATTTCATTATCAAAAAAGATTGATCATAGAGTAATAAAAGTTGACTATAAAAAATCAATTTCTTTTGAGATAAGATTAAATAATCCAACTGATTATTTTTTAAAGAATATAAGAGTTGCTCTTTTAGCCTTTATTAAAGTTGTTAAATTATTAAATAAGACATTATCTATAAAAAATGTATTAGAAAATAAATTTAAAATTTATGGAAGATGGAATATTATATCTCATAAACCATACATAATTTCAGATGGATGTCACAATATAGATGCGTTCCAGAGTGTAATTAAAGAAATAAATACCTTAAAATTTGAAAAATTATATTTTATTATAGGTGGCGTCAAAGAAAAAAAATGGGATGAAATATGTAAAATTCTGCCAAAAAGATATAAATATATTTTAACTAAACCTTCTAATAATAGAGGTATAGACACAAACGATTTAAGTAAATTTTTTAAGGAAAATATGTTAGATCATATTGTGAAAAAAGATGTAAATGATGCTATAGAATTTTGTAAAAAAAGAGTATCATCTAATGATTTAATATTTATTGGCGGAAGTTTATTTTTATTATCAGATTATAATGAAAAATAAGTTAGAAAGATACGCATATAACATTAATTCTAATTATGTAATCCAAGAAGGAAAAGATTTATACAATAATTCTAAGGGAAATTGGCATAAAATATTCAATAATAAAAACCCTCTCGTTCTAGAATTAGCTTGTGGTAATGGAGAATATACTGTAGAAAGATCAATTATCGATCCAGAAAAAAATTTTATAGGTTTAGATATTAAAGGAGCGAGAATTTGGAAAGGGGCAAAAGAATTAGAAAAATATAAATCTAAAAACGCCTTTTTTTTAAGAATCCAAATTGAAAATATTATTGATTTTTTTAAAAAAGATGAAGTTGAAGAGATTATTATTTCATTTCCTGATCCAAGACCTAAAAAAAGAGATATAAAAAAAAGACTTACAAACTCTAATTTTTTGAAGCTTTACTATGAAATACTAAATAAAAACGGAAGGTTAATTTTAAAGACTGACGATGATAATTTATTTAATTTCTCAATTGATGAAATCAAATCTTCTAAATTTATCTTAAATGATTACACAAAAGATTTACATTCATCCTCAAAATTTGATCTGTATAAAAGAGTTAAAACTAAATATGAAAAAAAGTTTTTGTTACAAGGAAAGAAAATCAAACTATTAGAATGTTTAAAATGAATCATCGATTGATTCTAAAAACCCAGATAAAGAATCATAATCTTTAAGACCAGGCCTTATTTCATTGGAACCTTTAAGTAACAGGCCAAAATTTTTGTGTTCAAGCTTACTAATGAGTGATGATATATCCTCATATGGATTTATTATTAACATGTATTTTCTATCCAGATAGTCTAAATTATTTATAGATTCATTTGATAAGTTATCAATTATCAATGTTTCTGTTTTAGGAAAGTTTTCATCTAAAAGCTTATTAGTATTTTTATTAATTTCATTTGGGTTTGATATTCGAATTAAAACCTTACCATCATTAAAGTTTATATTTTTGATTTTATTTTCGATATTCAACTGAATAGCATCAAAAATCTCATTTTCTAGAATTTTATTTATATGTTCTTCTGATGAATTATAAAATTCAGCAATAAACTTTACTCCATTTACCCATTGAGATATTTCTTTTACAGAATCAATAGAAAGTATATTATTTGAATTTTCATCTAAATTATAGCCTAAACTATCAACCATCATTCCAGAACAATATCTAGCATCACTTAAATTAGAAATTGAACTTACATGAACAAAATACTTTAATGACATTATAATACTCTTTATAAATCAATTATTTTTGCAAATTAAACATAATAGGTTCAATAATGAGTAAACATGGTAAAGTTCTTGTAGCGATGAGTGGGGGAATTGACAGTTCTGTTACTGCAATTCTTTTAAAAGAACAGGGTTATGAGGTAATTGGACTAACTATGAAGACATGGGATTATGAGTCTTCAGGATCAAAAAATAAAGAAACAGGTTGCTGTAGTCTTGACTCAATAAATGATGCAAGAAACATAGCTGTTGATTTAGGTTTTCATCATAATATTTTAGATATAAGATCTGAATTTGGGGATTATGTAATTGATTACTTTACAGATGAATATATGTTGGGAAGAACTCCCAACCCTTGTGTACTGTGTAATACTCATATAAAGTGGGAAGCATTATTAAAAAGAGCTGATAAGTTGGGTTGTGAGTATATTGCAACTGGTCATTATGCAAAAGTTAATGAGATAGATAATAGATTTTATGTTTCTAAAGGGAAAGACATTAATAAAGATCAATCATATGCATTGTGGGGGATAAGCCAAAAAAACCTTTCAAGAACCATGTTTCCTTTAGGTAATCTTGAAAAAGATGAAATTAGAGATATTGCGACAAAATCTGGTTATGATAATTTAGTTAAAAAATCAGAATCATATGAAATTTGTTTTGTGCCAGATAACAATTACCGAAATTTTCTTAGAAAGAGGGTAGAGGATATAGATAAAAAGGTAGGAAAAGGGAATTTTATTGATGAAAATGGTAATGTGATTGGAAAACACGATGGTTATCCGTTTTATACAATTGGGCAGAGAAAAGGACTGGGTATAGCTTTAGGTTATCCAGCGTATGTCACTAATATTGATATGAACAAAAATGAGGTAACTGTTGGATCTTTTGATGAATTAAAAAGAGATGGTATGTATGTTAATAAACTAAATTTCATGAAGTATAAAAATATCAGTGGAAAGTTTAATGCAGATACTAAAATTAGATATAATGATAAAGGTAACCCATCTATTATCGAGCAGGTTGATGATACAATTAAAGTTTATTTTGGCAATGGAGTAAGCGCAATTACTCCGGGTCAAGCTGCAGTATTCTATGAAGGTAATGATGTGATTGGTGGAGGATGGATTAAGTCAAGCTTTGATAAGAATTCAAAAATTGAAAATAAACTCGTTAATCATGAATAAAGTTTCTATTTCTATTCTTGACTGTGACTTTGATAACTTAGAATTTGAAATTAATAGAATTAATAAATCCAACTCTGATTATATACACATTGATATAATGGATGGTGCATTTGTTGAAAGTGATACAAGAAATTTATTTGATTTGAATAGAATTAAAAAATTTTCTAAAATTCCTTTAGATATACATTTAATGGTAAATAATCCTTTATCTATAATAGATCAATATGCTAAATCTAACCCAGATTTTATTACAATTCATTTTGAAAACAACCCTGATATTAAAGATTGTATTGAATTGATTAAATCACATAATATCAGTGCGGGAATTGCTATAAATCCCGATACAGAAATATCTAAATTAAAACCATATCTTAAAGATGTTGATTTAATACTTGTAATGTCTGTATTTCCAGGTAAAGGAGGTCAAAAATTTATGAATGCAACATATAACAGAATTAAAGAGTTAGAAGTTTTAAGAAAAGAAAATAATTTTAAAATTTCTGTTGATGGAGGAGTAAATGATACTAACTCACATAATCTAATTAAATACGGATCTGATATACTTGTTTCTGGAAGTTTTTTGATTAAAAACTCAAATCTTAATAAAGGGATAAAATCACTCTTAAATAGATGAATTTAGTATTTTTTGAGGTAAAAAATAGATATATTTACAATATATAAAAACTCATAAAAAATATTCATGATAGAAGATAAAAATCAAAATATTATACCCATAAATATAGAGGAAGAAATGAAAGGTGCTTACATCGATTATTCGATGTCAGTTATAGTTTCAAGAGCACTCCCAGATGTTAGAGATGGTTTAAAACCAGTTCATAGAAGAGTATTGTATGGTATGCTTGAAATGGGTGTTAATTATAACAAGAGTTTTAAAAAATCGGGTAGGATTGTAGGAGATGTAATGGGTAAATACCATCCCCACGGTGACTCATCTGTTTATGAAACAATGGTAAGGATGGCTCAGCCTTGGTCATTAAGATATATTTTAGTCGATGGACAAGGTAATTTTGGTTCTGTAGATGGTGACTCACCAGCTGCAATGAGATACACGGAAGCCAAATTAAAAAGGATTTCAGATGAACTTTTATCAGATATAAATAAAGATACTGTAGATTTTCAACC
>JAYNOQ010000009.1:29280-32940 GCA_038113315.1 Flammeovirgaceae bacterium
ATTCGTGCTAAGGCATCAATTGAAATAAATGATAATGAAAAAGATCAAATCATAGTATCTGAGATTCCATACATGGTTAATAAAGCTTCAATGATTGAAAAAACTGCTCAATTGATTAATGAAAAGAAAATTGAAGGCATTAGTGACATTAGAGATGAATCAGATAGAAATGGTTTAAGAATAATTTATGATCTTAAAAGAGATGCTATTCCTAACGTTGTTTTGAATAATCTTTACAAATACACACAATTACAATCATCATTTGGTGTAAATAATGTTGCTTTAGTCAACGGAAGACCAAAAACATTAAATCTCAAAGAGCTTATTGAGAATTATGTGATACATAGACATGAAGTTGTTACAAGAAGAACAGAGTATGAATTAAAAGAAGCAGAAAAGAGATCTCACATTCTTCAGGGTTATATTATTGCTCTAGATAATATTGATGATGTGATTGAATTAATTAAGAAATCAAAAAGTCCAGAAGAAGCTAAAAAAGGATTGATGTCAAAATATAAATTATCCGATATACAGTCTAAAGCTATATTAGAAATGAGACTTCAAAAACTAACTGGTCTTGAGAGAGAAAAAATTAATAAAGAAAATGAAGAGCTAAATAAGCAAATTAAAAATTTAAATGATATTCTATCTGATAAAGGAAGAAGAATGGATATTATTAAAGAAGAATTATCAGAAATTAAAGAAAGGTATGGTGATGAAAGAAGATCTGAAATTGAGCATTCAGCTGCTGAATTTACTGTCGAAGATATGATTCCTGATGAAGATATGGTAATAACCTTTTCTCATCAAGGTTATGTTAAAAGAACATCTTTAGATGAATATAGAACTCAGAGTAGAGGTGGAGTAGGAGCAAAAGGAGTAAAGACTAAAGATGATGACTTTAATGAACATTTATTTATTGCATCAACTCATAATTATTTACTAATTTTCACTGAATTTGGTAAAGTTTTCTGGAAAAAAGTATGGGAGATTCCAGAAGGATCTAAAGTTTCAAAGGGTAGAGCTATTCAAAATTTAATCAATATTGAGAGCGGAGATACTATTAGATCTGTAATAAATATTAATAATTTAACTGATGAGGATTATTTAAATAATAACTACTTAGTAATGTGTACTGAGGCTGGAACAGTTAAAAAAACCAAGCTGGAAGCTTATTCTAGACCTAGAGTAAATGGTATTAATGCGATTACTATAAAGGAAAATGATAGATTGTTAGATGTAAAACTTACCAATGGTAACAATCAAATTATAATTGCTAAGAGATCAGGAAAAGCAATAAACTTTCATGAGAGCAATGTAAGGCCAATGGGAAGAACAGCTACTGGAGTAAGAGGTATAAAACTTGAGAATGATAATGATAGAGTTATAGGAATGGTTTGTGTTTCAAGAGAAGATTCAGATCTTCTTGTTGTATCTAAAAATGGATATGGAAAAAGGTCATCTATTGAAGATTATAGAATTACTAAAAGAGGTGGAAAAGGTGTAATGACTCTTAAAATAACTGATAAAACTGGAAATCTAGTCTCAATAAAGGAAGTAAAAACTAATGATGAACTAATGATTATCAATAAATCAGGTATTACAATTAGAACCTCTATTACAGATGAAAATATTAGAGTAATGGGTAGAGCAACTCAAGGGGTAAAACTAATTAAGCTAGCTGAAAATGATGAAATATCATCAGTTGCAAAGATTGAGAACATTGAAGGAGAGGAAGAAGAATAATTTTATAAATTTGTAATAATAAATTCTTAAAAAATGAAAAAAATATTTTTACCGTTATTGATAGTGCTATTTTCTTTTAATTCTTATTCACAGTTTAAAGGAAACCCAGGAAAGGCTAAATCATCTTTAGATAAAGCTGCACTCAAAACTGAATTAAATGAAAAAAGAGATTTAATAATTATAGCAAAAGGTGAAATAGATGCTGCTATTGAAATTGAAAAGCAAAGAGTTAAAGCTAATACATGGTTAGTAAGAGGTGATGTTTACGCTGAAATAGCTAAAAACTTTTCAGATCTTGATCCACAAGCTATTGAAAAGTCAGTAGAAGCGTATGATAAGATTGGAACTGAAATTCAAACTAAAGATTTGAACATTATACAAAACGTTAATGCTGGAAGAATAAATCTTTCTTCTTTTTTTATAAATCAAGCTATTACTGCTCTCCAAGGTACTAATGAGCCTAATTATCAAGGAGCATACGATGCATTTCAACTTTCCTTAAGAGTTAATCCTGAAGACACTCTAGGTTTATTATATGGTGGTTTCGTTGCAGAACAACTTAATAAATATGATGAAGCATTAAGTTTTTACGATAAATTAATGACAAGAAATGCTTTAAATACTAAAAACTCTAATACTATTTATCAAAATTCTATAAATATTTTATATCAAAACTGTGAATTATTTAATGAATGTGATTCATTTGAAAGGACAACATCTTTAATTAATAAAGCAAAGTCGCTTTTTCCTGAAAATAATTATTATCCATCTGTTGAGATAAATATAGCAATGAGATTGGACAAGGTTGACGAAGCACGTCAAAAAATTGATGCTAGATTAAGTACAGATCCAGATAATCCAAACCTACATTTTAATAGGGCAGTATTATATTATAATTTAGGGTTAGCTTTAACTGAAAGAGACGATTTTTCTGAAAAAGAAAAATTAGATACACTAGATGTAGTATTTAAAACATCTATCGAATCTTATAAATCTACTTTACAATATGATCCATTAAATGATAGAGCAGTTCTATATCTTCTTGATGCATACAAGGCAAATGCTAAACCATATTATGATTTAGAAAGAAATTTAGATTTTTTAGCATTAAAGAATAAATATCAATCTGAGTCAGATAGATTAAAAAATGAAGGTAATTCAAGAATTAAAGAAGCTTTAGAATATGCAAAAGCTTATATGGAATCAAGAGGGGAGTTAATATCAAATGAGGATATTGCTACTATTTATCCAATTTTCTCTATTCTTGAAGATTATGATAATTTAATTAAGATTTTATCAATATCAGTATCAAGAGATAATACTAATGCTGAATATTTAGAAGTATTAAGAGGAGCTTATATGAGTAAAAAAGATTACGAAAATGCTGAAAGAATTTATCAAATGATTCTGAATTTAGATTAATTATTAATCAGTTTTTATTTAAAAAATCAATTATTTCTTCTGAATAATCTTTAAGAAGGTCATTAGGTATAGGTAGTAACAAGTTATACTGAGTTATCAACCATCTATCTTCTTTTTTAATCAATACTCCTGTTCCTCTGAATACACCATATTTTTCATTTGACAACTCTTCATCAAACCAGGCTGTATTTTCATTTATATATATATTTCTTGATATAGGTGTATAAGTCCATCCAGTACCAGTATCAAATCTTTTTAATGCATAATCTTTAAATTCATTAATATGCCATCTTTCAGTAGCATCTGTACCAAAGAATACAGCTTCAGAATCAAATAATTTAAAATAATTAGTGCCATCTGCTTTACTTGCATAAATATGTAGGTTATCTAAAACCTTGTTTATTTGTATCTTATCATTATTTGATACTATTAGTGTTATATATATAAATAGTTTTATCATACCTTATTTAACATAATATAAATTATATAACA
>JAYNOQ010000010.1:0-18450 GCA_038113315.1 Flammeovirgaceae bacterium
GAATTTAAAATCTGTGGAGGTATGATTACTAACTTTCATTCACCAAAGTCTACCCTTCTGATGATGGCAACTGCATTTGGAGGATTTGATAACATAATGAAAGCTTACAAAGTTGCTATCAAAGAGAAATATATGTTCCATACCTACGGGGACGCTCTACTAATAATTTAATTATTTATGACTAGGTCTATAATCTTGATGGCAGCAGGTACCGGAGAGAGAATGAATTCAGACATACCTAAACAATTCATGGAAATTAATGGCTTACCAATCATTATACATACATATAAATTATTTAAAGAGATTGAAAACCTCAATATTTATATTGTATTACCAAGCTTAGATTTCGAAAAATGGCATAAATATATTTCAGAATTCATTGATGAAGACACTAAACTAGTTAGAGGTGGTGAACACAGGAACATATCAGTTAGAAATGGAATAAATGAAATTATATCAGATGATGGATTTGTGGGAATTCACGATGGAGTAAGACCTTTCATCACAACACATTTGGTAAATAGATTATTTAGTGAAGCTGAAAAGCACGGAAATGCAATTCCTTTTACTAATACTATTAATTCCATGAGAAAAATTGATGGAAATAAAAACTTTTCAGTAGATAGATCAGAATATGTTCAAATACAAACTCCTCAGATTTTTAAGACAAAACTTATAAAGGAATCTCTAAGTAGAGTTGAAGAAAGTAACTATACGGATGAAGCTAGTTTAATTGAAGAAATTGGTTTAGATATTAATCTAGTTAAGGGAGAAGAAGAAAATATAAAAATTACAACTAAGAAGGATCTAACTTATTTTAATTAATACTCATCTTCATTAAAGAAAAAATCATCTTTAGTTGGATAGTCAGGCCAAATTTCTTCGATGCTTTCATACGGGGCGCCATCATCTTCTAATTCCTGTAAATTTTCAGTTACTTCAGCAGGAGCACCAGTACGAATGGAAAATTCAATTAACTCATCTTTAGTTGCTGGCCAAGGGGCATCTTCTAGGTGATTAACAAGTTCTAAAGTCCAGTACATCTTAATAGATTTAAATTATTCGCAAAAAGAATACTTTTATAATTAAAAAATCAAATAAAAAACGATTTTTTTTTCTAACAAAATAAAAAATACTTTTACATATAAATTTAAAAGTCCGTGAACATCATATTTTATCTGTTTTTAGCATATCAAATTTTAATAAACTCTTTCAATAATGAGAATATAAAAATTATTGGTGTTGGAGATATGATGATTGGAACAAATTTTCCTAATAATTCTTATTTGCCAAAAAATAACGGAAATGATATTTTAAAAAATGTTTCAGAAACAATAAGAGAAGCTGATTTAGCATTCGGAAATTTAGAAGGGACAATTCTTTCTGGAGAAGGTGAAGTAAAAAAATGCAGTGATCCAAAAAAATGTTACGCTTTTAAAAGTCCAGATGAATATGCTAAACATTATAAAAATGCAGGGTTTGATATACTAAGCCTAGCAAATAATCACATTAATGACTTTGGAAAGACTGGAAGGTTAAATACTCAAAGAGTATTAGAAGAAAATGACATTTACTTTTCAGGAACAATTGAAAAGCCATTTACAATTTTCACAAAAGATAATGTCAAGTATGGATTTGCATCTTTCTCACCTAATAAAGGAACTATTCAAATTAATAACTATAAAAGAGCTAAAGAAATAGTAAGCCGATTAGACTCATTATGTGATGTGGTTATTGTTTCATTTCATGGGGGAGCCGAAGGATCAAAATATAATAGAGTTACAAAAGAAAGAGAATATTTTTTAGGTGAAAATAGAGGTAATCCTCATGAATTTTCAAGAATGGTAATTGATTCAGGTGCAGACTTAGTATTTGGACATGGACCTCATGTACTAAGAGCTGTTGACATCTATAAAAGAAGATTTATTGCATACAGTCTTGGAAATTTTGCTACATACGCTAGATTTAATCTTTCGGGAAATAGAGGTCTAGCTCCTCTCATAGAGGTTAACATAAATAAAAAAGGCGAATTTTTAAGCGGAAAAATTATATCTGCAAAACAGATAGGTTTAGGTGTACCAGTACTAGATAAAAATAACGAAGCAGCAAAAGAGATTAAAAGATTAACAAATTTAGATTTCCCTAACTCAGATCTAAAAATTAATGATTTTGGTGAAATATCCTTAAATAATTAATTTCTGAAATTTGAATAAAAATCCTCTAGAATATTTGAGAATGTTAAAAAAAATATATTTTTGCAAACGAAATTAATAATATGGCAAATCATAAATCTGCAATTAAAAGAATAAGGTCTAGCGAAACCAAGAAACTTAGAAATAAGTATCAACATAAATCTACTAGAACGGTTATAAAAAAATTAGAACAAGAAACTAAAAAAGCTGTAGCTGTAAAAAAATTACCTGAAGCAGTTTCTATGATCGATAAACTTTCTAAAAATAATATTATACATAAGAATAAAGCTGCCCACTTAAAATCAAAGCTTACAAAAAAAGTTAACAGCTTAAAATAATTATCCTTGAGGGGTATAGTTCCATTAATAATAATATCTATTTTCTTATCAATTGCATATTATCTATACAATTCAAGTTTAGAGTATGATAAATATTCAGTTATTCTAGAGGAATATAGAAAAGAAAGAAACGACTTTTTAAATAATTCATCATCCTCACCACTAAAAGGTTCTGAATACAAACTATCATATTATGATCCAAATGTAAATTTCAAAGTAATAGCTGTTGTATCTCAAAATGAAGAGCCTGATACAATCAAACTAGCAACTTCAACAGGGAATGTTGAAAGATTTTTAGACTTTGCTTATCTAGATTTTAAATTAGGGAGATCAAAATACTCATTACCAGTATATAAATATCTAGATGGAATAAATCAAGGTGATTTGTTTTTTTGCTTTTTAGATCAAACTAATAGAACCTCAACTTATCCAGGGGGAAGATATATTGATATTGAATTTGAAAATGCAAAAAGAATTGAGCTAGACTTTAATAAATCATACAATCCTTATTGTGTCTATAATGAGGAATATAGTTGCCCTATACCTACAAGAGAAAACTATATTGACATGGAAATATTAGCTGGAGAAAAATTAACTAAATAAATATCATCTTCTCCATTATTAAAATCAATTTTCTCTAATTTTATTGATTAACTTTATTGATAATGAAAATATCGCTTAACTGGTTAAAAAAATTCATAGAAATAAGTGAAAATCCAGAGGATTTAGAATCAATTCTTACTGAAGTTGGACTTGAAGTAGATGAAGTCATTTCTTTAAAACCAGATAAAGACTTTTTAAGTAATTTAATAGTTGGTGAAATAACGGAAATTGAAAAGCACCCTAATGCTGATAGGCTGAACATAACAAAAGTGGATACAGGAAAGGAAAGTCTTTCCATAATATGTGGAGCTAATAATATCGAAGTTGGACAGAAAGTTGTAGTTGCTAAATCTGGAACTAAAATTAAGAATACAGAAAAAAAGATAATCGAAATTAAAAAAGCAAAAATTAGAGATGTTGAATCTAATGGAATGATATGTGCAGAAGATGAAATTGGAATTGGAAACTCACATTCTGGAATTATTGTTTTATCAGATAAAGCTAAAGTTGGAGATAAAGCAATAAACTATTTTGACTTAATTTCAGATACAGTCTATGATATCTCACTAACACCAAACAGAGCTGACGCTGCATCTCATCTTGGAGTAGCAAGAGATATTAAAGCATCACAAAAAAGAGAAATTATTCTACCAGACATCAAGAAATTTAAATCCTCTGACAATAAAAAAATTGAAATTGATATCCAAGAATCATCAGCTTGCCCAAGATACGCGGGATGTATTATTGATAATATTAAAATTAATGAGTCTCCATCTGAAATTAAGGACTTACTTATATCCATAGGCATCAATCCAATAAATAATGTAGTTGATATCACAAACTACGTTTTACATAGTCTAGGACAACCTCTTCATGCTTTTGACTTTGAGAAAATTTCTAAAGAAAAAATAATAGTTAGATACGGTAATAAAAATGAGAAATTTATCACTCTTGATGGAATTGAAAGAAAACTCAAAGAAGATGACTTGATGATTTGCGATGGAGAGAATAAGCCCATGTGCATAGCAGGTGTATTTGGAGGAGAGAACTCTGGAGTTACCGAAGAGACTAAAACTATATTTTTAGAGAGTGCGTATTTTAATCCTTCTGACATAAGAAAATCTAGTTTAAACCATGGTCTTAAAACAGATGCATCTTACAGATTTGAAAGAGGAATTGATCCAAATATTACAGTATTTGCCCTAAAGTTCGCTTCGATTCTTATTAATAAATACTGTGAGGGAGATGTTGTCTCACAGATTTATGATGTTTATCCAAACAAAATAGAAAATAGAAAAATTGAGATTGATTATAACAGAGTCAATCAATTAATTGGACAGAATATAGATACCAAAAGAATAAATGAAATACTTACTCTTTTAGATATTAATATTGAGGAAAAAAATAATAAGATATTAGCAGACGTACCTCCCTACAGAGTAGATGTCACAAGGGAAGCAGATATAGTTGAAGAAATATTAAGGGTTTATGGATATAACAACATAAAAACATCATCTAAAAATCAAAGCAACTTTTTATCTGACGAGAGTACAGGTTCATATGAAAACAACATACTCTCAAAAGTTATGAACATGCTTGTTAGCTCTGGATTTCATGAAATAACTACAAACTCTCTAACTTCGCTTAAACACTCGAAAAATGAGTCTTGGGATGACTCAAAAACTATTGAGATGGTTAACAAGCTTAGTGATGAGCACGCTATTTTAAAACAAAATCTTTTATTCACTGGATTAGAATCTATTCGATATAACCTTAACAGAAAACAAAACAATCTCAAATTTTTTGAATTTGATAAGATCTACAATCAAGGGAGTGATAATAAATTCATTGAAACAAAAAAGCTTGGACTGTATATGACAGGACTTAATAAGGATGAACATTTTTATAACAATTCTGAGGAAGTATCTTTTATTGATATTAAAAATATTATAAATAAAGTTTTGATTTTAGGTAATATCAACAATTACAAAGTCAAAGGGGTAGAATCAAAATCACTTATTAATTGTATTGAAATAATAAAGGATAAAAAAGTAATTTGTAAAATAGGAGAAGTAAGACAAAGTCTCCTCAAGACTTTTGATATCGGCCAAAAACTATATTTTGCCGAAATCTTATGGGAAAATTATTTGGCATGTTTAAAAGAAGAATTCACAATTACTAAAATATCTAAGTTTCCTGAAGTGAAAAGGGACCTCTCGATTATTTTATCAAAAAATCAGAAGTTTTCAGAAATTGCTTCTGTAATCGATCAGAATAGAAAGAAAATAATTAAAAATTATTCTCTATATAACATATATGAGGGAGATAGAATAGGTAAAGATAAAATTGCCTATGCTTTGAGATTTGTTCTTCATGATGATAATAAAACTTTAGAAGATAAAATTATTAATAGTACGATGGAGAATTTGATTATGAGGTTTGAAAAAGATTTAAAAGCAGAAATTAGAAAATAATATGCCAGAAAGTTTAAACAAAAAAATTATTGAATTAGAAAGTAAGTTTTCTATTCTAATATCAAAATACAAAAAGCTTGAGGCAATTAATGAAAATCTAAAGAAGGAAATAACTGATAGAGAAATTGATTTAATACTATACAAATTCAATAATGCTAATAATTCAAACTTAGAAATTCTCTCTTCAGATGAAAAATCAAAACTAAAAGACGATATAGACTCTACAATAGAAGAACTAGATACTATCATAAATAACCTTAAAGAATAAATTGGAAAATCTCTCAATAAAATTAGTAATTGGAAATAGGTCTTACCCTATGAAAGTTCCCATTGAAGATGAACAAAAAATTCGAAATATTGGTAAAGATCTAAACAAGAGAATATCAGAGATTAAAAGTCAAATGAATATCGATGACTTACAAGACATTCTAGCAATGATTGCTTTTAAACTTTCTGTAGAACTTGAGGATAACAAAGGTCAAACATCAGAAAACAAAGATGCTTACAAAAAAATTGAAAATATAATTAATGAAATTGATAAGAAGCTAGAGTAATTTACTCTGGAGTCTTTTCATTTGGCCACTCCTTCTTAAAGTCTACCCAATACTTACTAATTGTTGACTTTACTTCTTTTCTTAACCATAACAATCCAATCAAATTTGGAACAGTCATCAATGCGATTGTAATTAATGAAACATTCCAAATAACAGTTGTATCAGCAAATGAGGCTACAAAGAATCCAATAACATAAATCACCCTATAGTATACTACTGACCCTGCACCAAATAAGAAAGTCATAGCTCGATCTCCATAATATGACCATGAAATAGCAGTACTAAAAGCAAATAGTAAAAGACCAATACTCACAATATAATTTCCGTAATTACCGAAAAATCCTCTATCAAAAGCAATTGCCGTCAGGGGAGCACTATGTACTAATGATTTACCTTTTACAATTAGATCATTTTGAAGCTTTCCATCAACTACATTTAAAGTTCCATTAAAAACTTCTTCATCATTGTTATAGAATAAAATATCTTCAGCTAAAGAACGTGCGTGAAGGATTGATATTTCATTAGAGTGTCTCCCATCAATTACATCAATATTTCCACTATACATTGAGATACCACTATTGCCATTTAAGTAATTAAATAAATCTTTTACATCTTCTTCTTTATCTTCAGTATATACTTTATCTAAAAATATAAGATCAGCTTGAGCAAATGTGTTTTCATGCTTTTCGTTCCATACACCTGACGACAATAAAACTAAACCTGTAATTGTACAAATAATTATCGTGTCAATAAATGGCTCTAGTATTGCTACAAGCCCTTCAGACACAGGCTCATTTGTCTTTGCTGAAGCATGCGCTATAGGAGCAGATCCTTGTCCAGCTTCGTTTGAATATAATCCTCTGTTTACACCTCTAGATATAGCAAATGAGATTGAAGCTCCAAGAAAACCTCCCACTGCAGCACTTCCAGAAAACACTTCAGAAAAAATTGAAATAAAGGAAGGGACAATATTTTGATAATTAAATATTATAACAGAAAAAGCACCAATAATATAAACTACAGCCATAAATGGAACTAGTTTTTCTGTTATACTAGCAATTCTTTTAATTCCACCAATTATAACTACACCTAAGAGAATAGCTAAAATTCCACCAGTGAGCATTTTATCTATACCAAACGATGAGAACATTGAGTTAGAAATACTATTTATCTGAGGCAAACTACCTGTTCCGAAAGAAGATAAAACTGTTGCAAAAGCAAACATAATTCCAACCCATTTCAAGTTAACCTTATTCCCAAAAAGTCTAAAATCAGCATTTTTCATGAAATACATTGGACCTCCAGACATAGAGCCATCAGAAATTTTTTCTCTGTATTTATGGGACAAAGTAACCTCAACAAATTTAGTTGTCATACCTACCATAGCAGTAGCTAACATCCAAAATAAAGCAGCTGGACCACCTAGGTGTATGGCAAAAGCTACTCCTGCAATATTTCCAGTACCAACAGTTCCTGATAGAGCGGTTGTTAAAGCCTGAAAATGTGAGGTATCTCCCTGGTCATCCTTTTTATCAAATTTTCCTCGAACAACTTTTAGAGCAAACCCAAAATATCTTATCTGTGGAAATTTTAGATAGAATGTAAAAAATACACCAGTACCAAGTAATAAAGGAACAAACCAAGACGAGCTACCTAGGTACTGATCAATAAAAATTAAAAATTCATTAAATTCTTGCATGATTATAAAGTTATTTAAATGTAGAAATTATAATTTATCTTCTACCAATTTCATTATTTTTTCTTTTTTCGAATGAGAGTCTTTTAAAATTTTATCTGCCTTTTTCATTATATCTTCTCCACCAGTTGCATCTTTCAGGTTAATTCTGACATTTAGATATGCACCGTGTATTGCAGTGTGAACACAAAGACAAGCAACTCCTGAATCTGACAATGAATTCTGATTTCCATCTTTTGCTAAAAACTCAATTATTTCATAAGAGTTATATGATTCTACCATGATGTTCAAAGGAATTTGTGCAGCGTACAAAGTAGCATCTTTAATTGCTTTAGATCTAATTTGTTTATTTTCCTCTGAATCTTTAGGTAACTTATACGCTTCCATTATACTATTAAATGAGTTAGCATCTTCGTCAACAAGAGATAATAATTTTTCTCTTAGTTGGTTAATTTCATAAGCCTTTTCGCTAAAAATATCAACTTTATTCTCCCAACCCCTAGTATTACAAGATAAATTAGCAACCATCCCACCTAATGATGTACCTAATGCACCGACATAAGATGAAACTGAACCACCACCTGGAGCTGGAGTTTCTCGAGATACTTCATCAGAAAAGCTTCTTGAAGAAAGATCTATTAGCTTACCATTTTTATTTGTTATTTTATCTAGATAGTATTCGATAATATTTTTATTTGGATCAAAAGTCTTTACCTGATTAAGGCCTAAAGATTCAATAGCGATCTTTATAATATCTTCTTCAGGAATACCAATAGATCTATTTTGTTTTTTTAGGAAATATTTTCCAGCATCAATCATAGACTTTAGTGGAATTAAACCAACTAATTCAGAGCCTGTTACACTAGCACCTCTTGCATTAGCTTTTTTAACAACTTCTTCAAAAACAGTATGAATAGGTGTTTCAGTGATATTAGTAAGGTTCATTGATATCTGGGCAATACCAAATTCCTCAATATACCAACCAATTGCCTTTACGTGTTTTAAAGAACCAGGAATAGTATCAGGATTTCCATTTTTATCGTATACAATTTCACCTATAACAGGGTGTCCTTTTCTTTTAATTCTTCCCTTCTCTCTTACATCAAATGCTATAGCATTTGCCAGTCGCGTAGATTTAGTATTTAAGTTTATATTATAGGCAATAAGAAAGTCCCTAACACCAATTGCTGTAGCACCTGATTTTTTATTAAACGAACTTCCAAAATCTGGCTTCCATTCTTTACTATTTATTTTTTTATTTAGACCTTCATATTCTCCAGATCTTACATTTGCTAAATTTCTTCTTTTATCTTCTCTAGCAGCGTGTTCATACAAGTATATAGGTATATTTAATTCCTCAGAAACCTTTTTTGCTAACTTCTCTGCATAAGGAATAAGCTCATCAAATGTTATATTTGAAACAGGAATTAATGGGCACACATCTGTTGCTCCAAACCTTGGATGTTCTCCACTGTGTTTCGACATATCAATTTTTTCACTAGCAGTCTTAATCGCATTAAAGGCAGCAGATATAACTGAATCTGGATCACCAACAAATGTCATCACAGTTCTATTAGTTGCTTGTCCAGGATCTACATTAAGTAGGTGCACTCCTTTTGTATTAGAAATAGCTTCAGATATTTCATTTATCACCTCTTGGTTTCTTCCTTCAGAGAAATTAGGTACACACTCTATTATTTGATTCACAATTTAAAATTAATATTAATTATAGATTTTACCTCTTTTACAGATAAAAGACGGCTTTAATTTACCTTGATTATAAAGAATATCTCTAAAATCATTTGTTTTAAAACCAATCATATCTGCAATTTTTCCATTCTCAAGAGATCCTCTATCTTCTAAAGATAGAGCATTTGCTGATCTACATGTAATCCCTGCAAGAACTTCTGCATTAGATAATTTTTCTGTAGATCCCAGAAGAGAAGCCTGCATCAATAAATCACCCATGGGAGCAGAACCAGGATTCCAATCTGATGCAATAGAAACTTTACAGTTATTATCTAAAAGTTTTCTTGCTGGAGCAAATGGGATTCCAAGACCAAGGCTACATCCAGGCAAAACAACTCCAGTAGTATCTGATTTTGATAAGTAATCTATTTCTTGATCAGTTATTACCTCAAGATGATCAACACTAACTGCACCATTATCAACTCCAACTTTTAAACCACCAGAAGTAAATTGATTAGCATGAGCAGTAATATAAAAATCATTTTTAATCTTCTCCAAAAAGTTAGATGCTTCTGTTATTGAAAAAGCTTTTTCTTCTATAAAGATATCAACCCTATTAGATAAATTTTCTTCTTTTATTATCGGTAATAAGTCATTAACAATAGAATCTAGATATTTTTTTGATGACTCATATTTTTTTGGAGTTACATGTGCGGCAAGACATGTTGGGATTAGATCTATATCATTAGAGCTATCAATTTCGTTGATAATTCTCAACATTCTAACCTCATCTTCTAAGTTAGGAGCGTATCCACTTTTTACCTCACAAGTTAATACCCCTTCCTGAAAATGTCTTTTGAGTCTATTTAATGTATCATCTGTTAGTTGCTCATCTGTAGAATTTGAGGTTGAATTCATTGTATTATGAATACCTCCCCCTTCTTCTAATATTTGTTGATATGAAATTCCAGAATTTCTTTTTGCATACTCATCAGATCTATTTCCATAATGACAGACGTGAGTATGTGAATCAATAAACCCTGGAAGTAATACACATGGATAAGTAATTTCTCTTACATCTAAATCATTTTTACTTAATGATAAAAAATCACCAACCTCAATAATTTTACCATCTTCAATTACCACCCCACCATCATCAATTATTTCAAGACTATTATCACTAATTGCTCCTCTTTCTGGCAGATTTACCATTGTAATGATTTGAGAAAAAGGGCCAATTAATTCTTTCAATACTAAATATCTAGATTAAACTTTTTTGAATGCTTTTTAGCAATATCGTATCCCGCATCATTATGTCTAAATACACCCATGGCTGGATCATTATGTAACACTCTTTTAATACATTTTTCTGCTCTATCTGTACCATCTACAAGCACAACCATACCTGCGTGTTGTGAATATCCCATGCCTACACCTCCGCCGTGATGAAAAGAAACCCAAGTTGCTCCACCAGCAGTATTAGACATCAAATTAAGTAGTGGCCAATCTGAAACTGCGTCAGATCCATCAAGCATACCCTCAGTTTCCCTATTTGGTGAAGCCACAGAGCCACAATCCAGATGATCTCTTCCTATTGCTATCGGAGCTGAAACTTTTCCTTGCTTTACTAAGTCATTAAAAATAAGACCCGCTTTCTCTCTCTCACCCATTCCTAACCAACAAATTCTACATGGAAGGCCTTGGAATTGAATTTTTTCTCTTGCCTGAGTAAGCCAGCTAATCATATCTTTATTCTCTGGGAAAGCTTCTATTAAAGCTTTGTCAGTTGTGTAAATATCTTCTGGATCCCCAGAAAGAGCTGCCCATCTGAATGGACCTTTTCCCTCACAGAAAAGAGGCCTGATATAATCAGGAACAAAGCCATTGAAACTGAATGCATCTGCCTCACCACCTTGCTTCGCGAACTCTCTCAAATTATTTCCATAGTCAAATGTTATAGAGCCTCTAGATTTCATCTCTAACATTAAAGAAACATGTCTAGCCATGCTTGTTAATGACAATTTTTTATACTTAACCTGGTCATTTTTTCTTAAACAATGTGCATCACTTAGACTCATGCCATTTGGCACATAACCAAAAACTGGATCATGTGCTGATGTCTGATCCGTTAAAATCTCAGGAATAATATCATCTTCTAATAACTTTTCTAGAAGATCTCCTATATCACTAACTAATCCTACAGACACATTCATTCCTCTTTCCTTTGCCTGAAGGACCCAGTCTCTCGCCTCTTCATATGAATCTGTCATCTTATCAATATATTTCGTTTTCAACCTTTTCTGGATTCTCTCTGGATCAATATCAGCTCCTAAAAATGTTGCGCCAGCCATCGTTGCGGCAAGAGGTTGAGCTCCACCCATACCTCCTAGTCCACCTGATACTAGTAACTTACCTTTTAATGATCCACCAAAATGTTGGTTGGCACATGCAGCAAATGTCTCATATGTTCCCTGGAGAATACCTTGAGTTCCAATATAAATCCAGCTGCCTGCAGTCATCTGACCATACATCATCAACCCTTCTTCTTTTAACTTCTCAAAATGCTCCCAATTTGCCCACTCAGGAACAAGATTAGAATTTGCAATTAAAACTCTTGGTGCCTGTTCATGGGTTCTTACTTTTCCTACTGGTTTTCCAGACTGTATCAACAAACTTTCGTCATCTTCTAGGTTTAATAATACATCAATTATTTTTTCTACAGACTCCCTATTCCTAGCGGCTTGACCAGATCCTCCGTAGACTACTAAATTAGATGGATCCTCTGCCACCTCTGCATCTAAGTTATTTAAAAACATTCTGAGAGGAGCTTCAGTTTGCCAGCTTTTTGCATGTAAAGTATTTCCTGTAGGAGACTTATAATTTGGATGATTAGCATACTTTTCTATAAAACTTTTAGTATCCATTTTTCTAAGAAGTTAATTCAATTAATTTTTTTGATTTTATAATTATTTCTGCTTCTTTCATATCATCTATAAAAACTTTATCATTATCACAATGAGATATTTTAGTACGTATATACTTGTGACAATCCTCTATTTTCTTTCCTGATGAAAGCGGTTTTAAAAAATCATATGCCTGAGATGAACATATTAGTTCAATACTAAGTATTTTTTCTAAATTTCTAACGACTTGAAGAAATTTTACAGCACCAATCGAACCCATACTAACATGATCTTCTTGACCTAGTGAGGTTGTGATAGAGTCTGCACTAGCTGGGTAACATAAATTTTTATTTTCACTTGCTAATGCTGCAGTAGTATACTGTAAAATCATGAACCCAGAATTAATACCTGTATTTTTAACAAGAAGCTTTGGCACTTTCTCATTTCCTTTAAGGAGTAGATAAACCCTTCTGTCAGAAATATTTCCAAGTTCAGAGGCAGCTATTATATTATAATCAATTGGTATTGCGAGAGGTTGTCCATGAAAATTACCACCACTTACAATATCTCCATCTTTAAGTACAATGGGATTATCTGTTATCGAGTTAAGCTCGATATTAACTAACCTTTCTAGGTGATAGAACGCATCCCAGCTCGCACCATGAACTTGAGGAATACACCTTACTGAATATGGGTCCTGGACCTTATCACAGTCTTTATGATGCTCTAGAACCTGAGAGTTTTTAAGAAGATTTCTGACCTTACCTGCAACATGTTGAGCTCCTTGAAAAGGTCTCAATTCAGATATTTCTTTGCTAAATGGTACTACAGAACTAAGAGTTGATTCTACTGACATGGCCCCAATTATATCGGCGTTTTCCAAACAAATTCTGAATCTAGTTAATGCAAAACATGTATAAGCAGATATAAACTGTGTTCCGTTAAGAAGTGCAAGACCTTCTTTTTCCTTTATATCAATAGGAGTTTTTTTCTCCATTGAGAGCATATAAGACGACTTTACCTTTTTATTTCTGTAAATCACTTCTCCTTCACCAATTAATGGCAAGAAAAGATGTGCAAGAGGTGCTAAATCACCAGATGCACCAACCGAACCTTTAGAGGGCACCACTGGAATAATATTATTATCTATTTTCCATAATAGCCTCTCAATCAAATCTACTCTTACTCCAGAATAGCCCATGCAAAGAGAGTGAACTTTTAAAATCATCATTAGTTTTGAAATGATTTTAGGAATATCATCTCCCACTCCTACTGCATGACTTTTAATTAAATTTTTCTGGAGCTGACTGACCTCATCTTTAGAGATAATCTCACTGCAAAGAGCACCAAAACCCGTATTAATCCCGTAAATTTTTTTATCAGCTTCTAAAGCATTTTCTACATTTTTTCTAGATAGTGAAATTATTTTCTTCTGAGACTCAGATAATCCAGCAGCAATTTTCCCCTCAGCAATTTCAAATGCTAAACTATAAGTTAAAGTATCTTCCCCGTAATTAAATTTGGTTATAGCCATGACTTTAAAGTTAGTTTTTTTAGGGGAATAAAATAATCAAATAATCGCTTATTCGTTATATGCTTTGTCAAGTTCAGACTGTAAAATCTTATAGCATTTTTCCCTGAAAGCGTCTACATCTTTTGTTGTGAACCCGTCAGTATAAATAGGTTTATGACATACTATCTCACACGGACTCCAATTTATATAAAATGACCCTTTCATTATTTTATATGCACCAAGTAAAGACACAGGAAGGATAGGTACTTGTTTTTCTAAGGCCATAGCAAATGCTCCGTTTTTAAATGGTGCCATCTTGGGAACTTTTTCTGTCTTGATACCTCCCTCAGGAAAAATTCCTATGCTGTAACCCTGATCTAATGACCTAAAACAATCAATGTAAGTTTGTTTTCTACTTTCCTTACTATCTCTGTCAACCATTATATGAAGGTTTTTAAAAATATAACCAAGAACCGGAATATTATTGACTTGCATCTTTCCAATGAACTTGAAAGGGATATTTAAAGCAGCAAGAGCTGGTATATCAATGTAAGAGAAGTGATTTGCGATGATAACGTATTGATTTTTCAAGTCAACACCTTCTTCATACCTAATCTTCATTGGGATAAATATTAATGAGAAAAATGTTCTTGCTATTTTATGATGTGCCCAATACGCCATTTTTTTCAGAGGCTTAAACCAGATTCCCAATAAAAGAGGTATCGAAAAGAAAATAAAAAGAGACGAGAAAACTAGGAGACCGTAAAAAGAATAGAGTATAGTAAATATTTTCATAGCTACTTAGCTGACGTAAGATAGTTAAAACGAAGAACATGAAAAACTGCTGCTATAGTTAATCCAACACTTAAACCAATCCACACCCCAAACAAACCATAATCGGAAATTATCCCTAAGTAATACGAGAGAGGAATAGCAATAACCCAATATGAAATAAAAGTTACAAGTGTAGGGATTTTTGTATCTCTAATACCCCTTAAAACTCCTAAACCTACGGCTTGAACCCCATCTGATAATTGGAATAAACCAGCAATTATTAGTAGAGAAGAAGCTAACGATATAACCTCATAATCATCAACATAAAATGTTGGAAGAATATCTCTAAATACAATGAAAACAAATGCTGAAATACACATTAGTATCAATACAAGTATAAAATTAGAATACCCTGATTTCCTTATTTCCTCGTTGTCTCCCTCTCCGTAATAGTATCCGAGAGATATCATAGAAGCTGACCCAATTCCAGAGGCAATCATATATGAAATACTTGCTAGATTTAGTGCAATCTGGTGGGATGCCAACTGAATTGCTCCAATTGAACCAATTATTACTGTAGCTACAGTAAATGCTCCTACCTCAAAAATATATTGTAGGCCAGATGTGAACCCGATTCCAAAAATTGCTCTGAATGATGTATAGTTAAAAGAGATATTCAATCGTAAAATATATTCTTGGAACCTCTTACTATTCAAACAATAAATAAATATTATAATAAACATTAAGATTCTACTTATTAGAGTAGCATATGCCGCGCCCACAATTTCTAATCTAGGAAAGCCAAAAAGTCCAAAAATTAGGATAGCATTTAAAATAATATTTATAACATTTGAAAATATAGAGATGTACATGGCAGGTTTTGTGAAGCCAAGGCCTTCTATAAATTGCTTAAATGTCTGAAATAGCATCAAAGGCACAAGAGAAATTGCTATAATATCGAGATACCTGTAGGTATGAAACAAAACCTCTTCGTCTTGGCCCAGATACTGGAGTAAATATTTAGAGTATATAGTTATAACAACTAATAATATTGTAAAGAACATATTTAGATACATTCCATTATAAAATGTCATTGATATATAATTCTTATCTGATTTTTTAGATGCAATGAGTGGTGTTATCCCATAAGATAAACCAATACAGAAAAGAAGAATAAACCCAAATATTGAAGTTGAAAGAGATACAGCAGCTAGTTGAGGAATAGAGACATTACCTATCATTAGGCTGTCAGCAACACCAACAGTAATATGACCGAGTTGGCTTATCATTATTGGAAATGATAAGTTGAGGTTTTCCTTAATATGCTGAGATAATTTCATGGCAGGCAAAGATAAAAAAAAGCCCGATGTCTCGGGCTTTAGATATGAATTGTTGTTAAACTTTACTTAGTATGAAACTTGTTCTTGAATCATATTCTTGAATTTTTTCACATTATTTTATTTTTCTCCATCATCTTTTTCCTCTGCATCAACCTCTCGAATCTCATTTCTTGTTCGTCATCAAGTAGAGACCTAATTTCTAGGTTTCTATTAAATTCAGACTTTCTTAATTCTGCTTCTAGATCAGAGATATCGTCAAATAATTTATTGACTGTAGCTATATCAATTTTATCTTCCATCTTCTCTAGTTGCATCTCTAATTTTTTCTTCATCATCTCTTTCTTTATCGGTTTTACAGCGGATAAATGTTTTGAATTAATTTCTTTGAATGATTTCCTTTGTTCCTCTGTAAGATTAAGTATACGTATAGGATCAATTTCTCCATTTTGGACTGACTCCCTTCTCATCTCTAACCTTTCCCTAATCTGATCTCTATCAATCGTCCCTCTCCTCTGGAAGTTATTACCTCTTTGAACTTGAGAATATGCTATATCTGAGATAAAAAGTGTTACTATAATTAGAAGTATTTTTTTCATAGTTAATAATTTAATATTTTACTTGTCACATCTATTAGACGACATAGTTCTAGAAATATTGCATGAAGAATAAATAATAATTATTAAAAAATGTTAAATGCGCAGTATCAGTACAAATTAGTAGAAGCAGGATGCGATGAGGTTGGGAGAGGATGTATAGCTGGGCCAGTTGTTGCAGCTGCAGTAATACTTCCACCAGACTACAAGAATAAGTCAATTATTGACTCAAAAAGATTAAGTCATAAGAAAAGGAAAGAGGTAGGTCAAGAAATAATTGATAATGCAACTAGTTGGAGTATTTCTGAGGTGAGTAATAATAAAATAGATGAAATAAATATCCTTAATGCCTCAATACTGGCTATGCACAGGTCACTTGATAAATTAAAAGTAAGACCAGAATTCATTATAGTGGATGGCAATAAATTTAATCCATATAGAAAGATTAGTCATGAGTGTATAATCAAGGGAGATAATAAATTTCAAAATATTGCCGCTGCATCAATTCTTGCAAAAAATTATAGAGATGACCTGATGAAAAACTTATCTCTCAAATATGATAAGTATTCATGGGAATCAAATTTTGGGTACCCCACAAAAATGCATAGAGATTCCATAAAAAAATATGGAGTGACTAGATATCATAGGA
Organism: Flammeovirgaceae bacterium; assembly: GCA_038113315.1. Lineage (GTDB taxonomy): Bacteria > Bacteroidota > Bacteroidia > Cytophagales > MED-G16 > MED-G16. The sequence goes on from JAYNOQ010000010.1 coordinate 17,319, forward strand.
AATCATTTAAACTTCTATAAATTAATCTTTAAAACTTATCTTTGAGGCATGAACACAAAGAGTCTACAAAACGAAAAGTTTCACCTAGATAATAATGCTAAAATGGTTCCGTTTGCGGGATATAATATGCCTATGTGGTATTCTACTATAGCGGATGAGCATAATTGTGTTAGGGAAAAAGTAGGAATTTTTGATGTGTCTCACATGGGAGAATTTTTTGTTACAGGAGAAATGGCAAAAGATTTTTTACAGATGGTTACCACCAATGACATCAATAAATTAACAAAAGGAAAAGTCCAGTATTCTTCTATATTAAATCGCTCAGGTGGAATAATTGACGACCTTCTAGTCTATGACATGGGAGAAAATAAGTATATGCTTGTGGTTAATGCATCAAACATGGAGAAAGATTTTAACTGGCTCAATGACAATAATAATCTAGGGGTAGAAATAAAAAATGATTCTGACGAGTATTCTCTTTTTGCAGTCCAAGGACCAAACGCAGAGAAAGTATGCAGCCAATTGTTTGAAGAAGATCTCTCAGAAATAAAATACTATACATTCATAGAAAAGGAGAGTAGTAAGTTTGGGAATATTATTATTTCAGCAACTGGGTACACAGGAGCTGGAGGTTTTGAGCTTTACATAAAAAATGAATTTGCTGAATCCCTATGGGATAGTGTTATGTCAGCAGGTAATAAATTTGGGATCCAACCTATAGGACTTGGAGCCAGAGATACTCTTAGGTTGGAGATGGGGTTCTGCCTACACGGAAATGATATTGATGACTCCATAAATCCAATTGAGGCTGGACTTGGATGGATATGTAAAAAAGATATAGAATTCATAGGAAAAGAAATTGTAGATAGGGACAGAAATAATAAACCATCTAAGGTTCTTATTGGATTTGAGTTAGTTGAAAAAGGTATCCCTAGAAAAGGGTATAAGATATTTAATAAAGAAAAGGAGCTAGTTGGTGAAGTTACAAGTGGTTCAATATCCCCATATTCAAAAAAGGCTATAGGAATGGGATATGTTAGCTACGGTGAAAATACTATCTCAGAAAAAATATTCATTGAAGTCAGATCAAAAAAAGTAGAAGCACAAATAGTAAAAAGACCATTTATATGAG
>JAYNOQ010000010.1:18550-22636 GCA_038113315.1 Flammeovirgaceae bacterium
GAAGTCAGATCAAAAAAAGTAGAAGCACAAATAGTAAAAAGACCATTTATATGAGAAGTATAGATGTATGCCTTACCCACCAAGATTTTGATAATTATGATCATAAAGGAAAAATAGTAGTTGTAATTGATGTATTAAGAGCAACAAGCACAATCAACACATTGTTATTCTTAGGAGCTGATCATGTGAAACCTATCGGTTCATTAGAAGAATGCAAGAATTTAAAAGATCATGACTACATTATAATGGCTGAGAGACTTGGCAAAAAAGTTGATGGTTTTGATTATGGAAACTCTCCAACAAAATTAAGAGAAAAAGATATCAGAGGGAAAAAAGTAGCAATCGCTACAAGTAATGGATCAAAAGCAATTATTAAATCAGAAGGATCAGAATATACTATTCTATGTTCTTTTCTCAATATTAAATCAGTTATCAATTTTATTAAAGCATCTGAGTCAGATGTTATACTTCTATGCTCTGGTTGGCTCGGCAAAACAAATCTAGAAGATACTCTTTGTGCAGGGGGAATCATTGCTGGCCTAGAAAACTTTGAAATTGAATCTGATACTGCATTAATCGCAAAAGCTCTACATGATAAGACAAACAATATATTAGAAACAATGAGGCTTTCATCTCACGCGAAAAGGTTATCAGGATATGATAATCAGATAGATATAGAATTTTGTTCTAGGGTAAATACCCAACCCATTGTACCTATACTTAAAGAAAATAAAATAGTTTTATCTTAACTTTTTATTGTCTAAATGTCTCTGAGAGTCCCTTCTGTCTTTCTTTTCCATATTTTTTCTAAAAGCTTCAGTAAGGTCAACACCTGTCTGATTTGCAATACACATTAGAACCCATAGGACGTCTGCGATTTCATCTGCTAAGTCAAGGTTTTCCTCACCTTTTTTTGTTGATTGCTCCCCGTACTTCCTAGCTATAACTCTTGCGAGTTCCCCTACCTCCTCCATGAGAATAGTAGTATTAGTTAGTTCATTGAAATACCTGACACCTTTCTCTTTAATCCAGTTGTCAACAAGTTTTTGAGCTTCTTCTATAGTCATATTTAAATTTATAGTTATTTTCACATATTCTTTAATAAGAACAAATTTTTTGTGGAAGAATTAAACCAAGGATATTCACTCATAGAGAACAGGAGACTCGACATACTTGAACTGAGTACTATACTTTTAATCTTAGCGTCTTTCTTCTCAATCGTTAATCTAAGATATTTAAAACTCCCGATGACTATAGGTCTAATGATATTAGCTATAGCATTATCTGTAATAATCCTAATATTTGGATTTTTCTTTCCAGGTTTTTATGACTTAGCATATACAATTACTGAGAGCTTTGATTTTAATTTCATGCTCATGAACGTGATGCTACCCTTTCTTCTATTTGCAGGAGCAATGTCCATTAACGTACATATACTTAGGAAAGATAAGATTACAATTTTACTTCTAGCCTCATTTGGTGTTCTCTTCTCTACATATGTCGTCGGAAGTTTGACATTTTATTTATTGAACTCACCTTTATTTGGTCTCTCTTCTCTTGGGATAAGTTATTTGGACTGTCTTCTTTTTGGTTCGTTAATAGCTCCAACAGATCCAATTGCAGTATTATCTATTATTAAGAAAATGAAATTATCCCCTCTTACCGAGACTAGAATTGCTGGAGAATCTTTATTCAATGACGGAATTGGGGTTGTTGTATTCTTGACTTTACTTGGAGTAAAGACTACCGGTGCAGACATAACATTTGACTCTGTAGGAACTTTATTTTTCACTGAAGTAATAGGTGGTCTAGCTCTAGGGGCTATCATAGGATATTTTGGATTGAAATTAGTTAGATATATTGAGAATGAGCACGTGGAACTAGAAGTTTTAATAACTCTTTCTCTAGTGCTATTTGTTTCTGTAATAGCGACCAGGTACCATCTCTCAGCTCCACTAGGTGTTGTTATTCTTGGTCTATATCTTAATAAACATATCAAGGAGGAAGACGGTAACGGAGACTCTGAGCTTGCTATGGGAGACTACGTCTATAAATTCTGGCACCTTCTTGATGAAACACTTAACGCTATCCTATTCATACTGATTGGACTTGAGATAATTTTAATTTTCGATAGCTTCAATTTAGTTTATTTAGCGTTGTCAATAATAACAATATTCCTAGTTGTACTCTCTAGATATATTGGAGTATCAATTCCGATTGCGATACTATCACGATTTAAAGACTTTGAAGAAAATACAGCTAAAATTATTACATGGGGAGGTTTGAGAGGTGGACTTAGTATAGCTCTTGCCCTTAACTTACCTGATGACATGGGAGATGTTAAATCTCTTATACTAATTCTAACCTACGCTGTTGTTCTATTTACAATCTTGGTACAGGGGCTGACTATGGAGAAGATTGTTAAGAAGAAGTAATATGAAAAAAATCAAACTATTAATTTCGTTATTATTAATAAACTTTTGTGCCTACTCACAAACTATCCCAGAAGTGCCTATTAACCAATTTACACAGGCAGGATATTTAAATTCCAAATATTACCCTATTGGCTGGTCTGAAGACGAACGTTATTTTGCACTAATGATCCTTAGCGAATCTAATTACGCTAGTCTTCCAGAGGGGCATGGGTTTGATTTTTTGATTAAAGATGTAGTAACAGACAAAGATGCCTATATCAAATCCTACAGTGGCTATGACATCTGTGAGGGTAAGTTTGATGCGTATGGCCAAGGTGAATGCGACTTTTCAGCTAAAGGCATATTTGAGCTTCACAAAGCCACTTTTACCGAGGCGCTAAATAAATATAATATTAACACCAAAACCCCTTTAGCCTATTCCACTTTTCCTATAAAAAATGCAGAAGGCGAAAGTATAAGCATCCAGAATTATAAAGTCGAAAAAGACGGGTATATTTCCATGGAAACCCTAACCGCTACTAACAACCAACAAGGCAGTAAAACCATTTTGCAATCCACTTATGATTCTAATTTCAGACGCCTTGCCTCAGAAATTGTAGGGGCTTTTGTATCGCCGTCTAAGGAACGCTTACTGGTCATACAAAAATACACCAGTAGTGGTATAGAAGGTGATCGGGATATAGAACTCAATTTCATAGGCTGTCATACCCAAAAAGGCTATCAATTTAACGATGTTGTAGAATCAAAAAAGGCATATGTAATTGCTACAAATGTCAACATAAGAAATAAACCAAATATAAGTGAGAGCAAGGTTTTATTTCAATTAAATAAGGTGGAATGGGTTAAATATCAAGACTATCCTGATTCAGCTATGACTATTTGGACGGGTTTTGATCCTACTCCTGTAGAGATAATAGACTCTACCGTGACTGATGGAAACAAATGGTATAAAATAAAAGGAGCAAAATTGACAAAAGAAGAGATCGATAATTTAAGTAAATGGGGTGACTGGGATACGGTTAGAGATAGTCTTTTCAATTTGGATGATATGGGTAATAAAATTCGACAAGATAACAGTAATAGAGAACATTGGATTTATCACACATTAGTTCACAGGTTCCAAAATAATAGTTTCAAAGACGGGAAATATTCAGCATCTAAAGTTGCTGAAGCTAGTTATAAGAAAGCAAATTATAAGAATGTAAATGACTTTGTAAATTTCACCATAGATGGATATAATGTTGAAGGCGAATTAGGATATCACCCTGCTGAGATGGATGGTACAACATGCGATATTTATGGAAACAAATCTACCGATGGAAAGCATTTAAACCTTAAGAGCACCTGTTATAGCGAGGGAGAAACGTATGAAGGAGGGACCTATAAAATTACCCTTATGGACAATAATGCCTTTAAGCTTGATTTCACTTCTTTAAGAGGTAATTATTTTGCTTATAATTTTTATCGATATGAGTTTGAGGAGGATATTTCTATTGATAGAAAAATCATCCCAAATGAAAGTGTAGGGCTAATAACATCTTCAACTACGAAATCTGCATTAAATAAGCTTTATGATAAAGGGAACATAAGAGAAACTATAAAAGGTACTGAAGTGATCTTTGATAACACTGCTGATAATATTACAATAGAA
>JAYNOQ010000010.1:22736-31324 GCA_038113315.1 Flammeovirgaceae bacterium
TATAAAAGGTACTGAAGTGATCTTTGATAACACTGCTGATAATATTACAATAGAATGGAATGATGGCAACTTAACCCCCAAAATCATTAGAATTAAAAATCTAAATTCTAATTGGAAAACAAAAGAGGGTGTTGGAATTGGTAGTACAATTAAAGAAGTAGAAAAGGCGAATGGAAAACCTTTCACTATTTACGGTTACGAAATAGATGCTTACTTAGCAGGAACAGTAAAAAATTGGAACTCTGGAAACTTACAAGGATTAAATTTACAATTTAAGATAACTAAAGAGATACCCGTAGAAGTGTATATGAAAATGATGGGAGATCGTGGAATCTTGTCTAATAATCCTCTCTTAGAAAAAGCTGGTTTACAAGTGGAAAATATAACAGTAGAATTCAATAAATGAAAAAATATACTTAACAAAAAATAAACACCATTAAAACAGGTGTTTATTACCGGTAAATTAATCAAATTAAAAAATCATTATTTCTTATGTTGCAAAAGAATAATTTACTCTTTGTCCTTTGAGTCTATTATTATAGTGGTTGGTCCGTCGTTAACTAGACTAACTTTCATGTCGCCACCAAACTCTCCAGTCTGAATTTCCTTACCCAGAGACTGCTCTAAAACTTTAATAAATCTCTCATACATAACGTTTGCAAAATCTGGCTTCGCTGCCTTAATGAAAGAAGGACGATTCCCTTTCTTAGTTGATCCGTGGAGAGTGAACTGACTAATAAGAAGAATATCTCCACCTATGTCCTGGACACTTCTATTCATCTTCCCCTCATCATCGTTAAATATTCTGAGATTGATAATTTTTTTTGTCATCCAGCCAAGATCAGTATCATTATCTTCATCAACAAAACTTACAAGAACCATAAGGCCTTCATTAATTTCACCGATAATCTCCCCTGAGACCTTAACGTTTGACTGACTTACCCTCTGGACAACAACTCTCATTTTATCACTAATTTATCCATCATCTCATTTACTGACATATTTGATAAATTCTCCATATCTAGGAAGGAGTTTAATATATCATCTGATTGGTTACTAGGGTAATAACTTTTTATTGCGGACTCAAATTTATCAAGTAGAAGAGGAATCCCCTCGTCTCTCCTATTCCTGTGACCTACCGGGTACTCCACAGTTATTTTCTCAGACTTTGATCCATCATCAAAAGCTAGAGTGATACTGTTGGCAATTGATCTTTTACTTGGATCCAGGTAGTCACGAGAAAATTTTGGATTTTCACTTATTATCATCTTTTCTCTCAAAGAATCAATCATCGGATTACTCGCAATTTCATCTTGGTAGTGCTTAGCCTCAACCTCTCCATATATCAACGCTATAGCAATCATGTACTGTAGGCAGTGATCTCTATCAGCATAATTGTGTAGTGGCCCAGTCTTAGATATAATTCTTACTGCAGGCTCCTGGGTCTCCACCTCAATACTTGATATTTTATCGAGTTTGTCCCTATACTTTTCATGTAGAGATATTCCAGCCTCAACTGCAGTCTGCGCATGAAATTCAGCAGGAAAAGAAATTTTAAATAAAATATTTTCCATCACATAAGTACCATACTCTTGACTTCTTTTAATTGGTTTACTTTTAAAACTTACGTCACTAAATCCCCATGTCTTTGCCGAGAGAGCACCTCTGTATCCACCTTCACCTCTTGTGGTAAGCCAAGCGAGATGAACTGCTCTCGATGTTGCGTCTCCCGCAGCCCACGACTTTCTGCTTCCCGTGTTAGGAGCGTGTCTGTATGTTCTTAGGCTACTTCCATCTAACCAGGCGTGGGATACGGTATTACATACATCATCGTAATCACCGCCGAGAAGGTATGAGGATAAAGCGCTTGACGCTACCCTGACAAGCAAGACGTGGTCAAGCCCTACCTTGTTGAAGCTATTGTCAAGAGCTAAGACTCCCTGTATCTCATGAGCTTTAATTGTATGTTCTAGTAACTCTGATACTTTGATTGGGTCCTGACCTTTACTAACTCTCTTTAAACTTAAAAAATCGGTAAGCGGAAGAATTGCACCCAGGTTGTCTGAGGGATGACCCCATTCCTGCGCTAACCACGTATCATTAAAATCTAACCACCTAATTATACATCCTGTATTCCAAGCCGCTCTAATTGGATCCAGCGTATAGTTTGTTCCAAAAACTCTTGCTCCACCATCGATATTAGAGCCGCCAAAGACTGGACCTAATAAGTTTTTACATGATTCGTTTTTTAGGGCTAGTATGCCACAGGCTATACTATCTAGAAGCACATGGTATGCTGTTTGCCTTGACAGGTCTGAAAAATTAGAGAAGTTTACAGTGTAGTCTGCTATCTCTTTTATCTCTTTATCGTAATCAGAAATAAAATTTTCTGAAACCTCATTTTTCATATTAATCTCTTTCGTTTATTGGGACAAAATCAAGTGGATCACTACCAACATATTTTGCTCCAGGCCTTATTAGTTTATTGTCTGATCTCTGCTCAATGATATGTGCTGCCCAACCCGATACTCTTGAACAAACAAAAATTGGAGTGAAAAGCTTCGTAGGTATATCCATAAAATTGTAGGCAGACGCATGGAAAAAGTCGGCATTGGCAAAAAGACCTTTCTCCTCTTTCATTATCCTCTCAATTCTAGATGATATATCGTAAAGTTTCTCATTAGGTCTTCCCACTGAAAGTTTTTTCGACCACTTCTTGATTATATCATTTCGCGGGTCTTGGTTCTTGTACACGGCATGACCAAAGCCCATGATGAGCTCTTTATTTTCAAGCATAGAGTAGATAGATTTTGCGGCAGTTTCCTCATCCTCAAATCTTGAGATGAGTTCCATCGCCTTCTCATTTGCTCCACCATGAAGAGGACCTCTCAACGTACCTATCGCTGCGGTAACACAAGAATAAAAGTCCGATAAAGTAGCGGCACATACTCTAGCGGCAAATGTAGATGCATTGAACTCATGTTCAGCGTATAAGATAAGAGATATGTTCATAACCTTCTCCTCTGTCTCGGTTGGCTTTCTTCCGTGTAAAGTATGTAGAAAATGGCCTGCAATAGTTTCAGAATCATTTTCCTCTGAAATCTTATTTCCAGAGTGCGAGAAATGATACCAGTAATTTAATGCTGAAGGAAATATTCCAAGTAGTCTCTCTGAGCAGTGCATCTGATTATCGAATGACTTCTCAGGCTCGATATTTCCAAGGAAAGAGCACGCGGTCCTTAATACATCCATAGGGTTAGTCTCCTTAGGGATAGTTTCTAGTACAATTTTTAATGAGTCTGGTAAAGACCTCTTAGAAATTATATTATTTGTAAAGCTTTTAAGCTGGTCTTTGTTAGGGAGGTCACCATGAAGAAGTAAGTAACACACTTCCTCAAAAATGCAATGTTCACTGAGGTCGACAACGTCATAACCTCTGTAGTGGAGATCATCACCAGTCTCCCCAACGGTACAAATAGAAGTTGTTCCCGCCTCAATACCTCTTAATCCTTTACTCATCTTTTTTATTTAATATATCATCCATCTCCTTCTCATATTTATGGTAGGAAAGGTAATCATACAACTCATCTCTAGTCTGCATCTCTCCTAGCATATTCTCCTGAGATTCTGAACTAGATAATTCCTTATATATCTTTTCTGCAGCCTTACTCATTGCCCTAAAAGCAGTTAGAGGATATAGAACCATAGATACTCCAGCATCATGTAATTCTTTTTTTGAGAATAAAGGGGTCTTCCCAAACTCTGTGATATTTGCTAGAATTGGTACAGAGGATTCTTGAGCAATTTTTTTGTATCCATCTAAGGAAACTAGTGCCTCAGGAAATATCATATCAGCTCCAACTTCAATGTATGAATTGATTCTCTCAAGCAACATTTCCTCATTTTCTACAGCTAAGGCATCAGACCTTGCCATGATTACAAAATCATCATCGATCCTGGCGTCAACTGCAGCCTTAATCCTGTCTTGCATCTCGGTGATTGAAACTAATTTTTTGTTTGGTCTGTGTCCACATCTCTTGAGATCCACTTGGTCCTCGATATGAATAGCTGCGACATTTTCTTTCTCCATCATTTTGACAGTTTTTTGAATAGAATTTAATGAACCAAATCCAGTATCAACATCAACAAGAAGTGGTAAATCACACGCTGAGGTAATTCTTCTAGCATCCTCTACCACATCTTCTAGTTTTGTAAATCCAAGGTCTGGGAGACCGAAAGATGCTGCGGCGACACCGCTACCCGAAAGATATATTGATTTTACTCCGTTATTTTTTGCTAGTACTGAAGAATATGCATTTACCGTACCAAAAATAGATAATGGTTCTTTGTCATTCTCAACAAGTTGTCTAAATAACCTGCCTCTCATAGGGGTAAATAGTTATTGGTTGTTCATACCAAACATAAATTAATTTTTTATAAGATGTGCTAAGACTTCAGACTTTTCTCCCATTCAAGGAAGTTATCAATATCATCTTGGATTGATTCATATATCCAAGCAATTAGTGCAATATCATCTATTAGACCAGAAACAGGTATAAAGTCAGGGATCAAGTCTACAGGATAAATGAAATAAATTAAACCTGCTACTATTAAACAAATTGTCTTCCAGGGAACATATGTGTACTCCTTAGAAGTATATGCATTTATAATTCTAATGAATAACCTTAGTGAATCATTAAGTTTAGCCGATGTTTTCTTATCACTAGAAATTTCTTTCAATTTTTTTAAAACATCTTCGATAAGCTTTTTAAGCTTTTCGTCATCATTAATGATTTTTTTTGCCTTGCTAATATATTCTTTTATCGAACTTTCCTTACTCATATGTTCTATGAAGTTGTTTCTAAAATAAAACTTGAATTATCAACATTTCCATCAATCGGAGGATTTTTTTTAATAATCTCAAGTCTACACAATTTAATGTTTTTTATCTGAGAATGAATACTACTCGATATCTTATGAGCGACTGTCTCTATGAGATTGTATTCTTTCGACATCTCACTCTCAATAATTGAAAATAAGTTAGAATAGTCCACTGTACCCTCAATCGTATCATCATATATTATTTTATCTACGTCGATAGACACATTTACAATGAAAGTATTTCCACTCTCTTTCTCAAAATCAAAAAGACCAATCTTTGATTTGAACTCTAGACCATTAAGTGATATAGTTGAATTATTAATTTTCATCGAATGTGTCAAAAAATGATTTCTGAATATCATCTGACTTCTTTTTCTCAGACTCATTTTCTTCATCTTCTGATTCAGGCTCGGTTTCTATTTCTTCATTTTGAGACTCTACTGAATCCTCTTCATTTTCGTCGGAAATATCATTTTCTTCTTCTGGTTGATCACCTTCATCATTATTTTCTTGTCCTCCAAAAATATCATCTGCAGACAACTCCTCATCATTATTATCCTCTTCCTCATGCTTTTCCTCAGAAAATAAATCTGGCGTTTCTTTTGAATCATTTTGGGTTGATTCCAAGTTTTCTTCTTCTGTTGGTTCAGGTTCACTAACACTCTCTTCAGTTTCCTCAGCAGGAGGCTCTTCTTCTGCCTCAGTTGTTAACTCATATATATCGTCTTCTTGAGAATCGGATAATTCTTCTTCCTCATTAGTGTTACCCTCATCCATTACATCTTCGCTAGATTCATCTTCAATTATATCTTCTTCTTTTTCATCTTCTATCTCTAACTCCACCTCATTTTCCTCAAGATTTTCTTCTATAGACTCCTCTTCTTTTTCTTCAAAAGTGTCCTCTTCTTTCTCTGAATCATTAATATTTTCTTCTACAGCATCTATGCTTTCAGATATCTCATCGAAATTAGCCTCTTCTCCAATAATGTCTAAACCTGAATTTATTTTATCCTTCAATTCATTAATATCTTGGATAGTATCGTCTCTTAGAGACTTGATACTTTCATATTCTTCCTTGATTGTAGATAACTCTTTTCTAGCGTCATTAAGAATCCCTTTAGCATCTTCTTTCGCATTCTCAACAATATCTTTTCCTGTATCTTCTGCAGCTTTTAATGTGTTAATAAGTGATGACTCAACACTTTTAAATTTTTCGTTTTCAGTTTTTTGCTCTGATATTTTATTTTCTAAATCAATAATCCTACTCTCTAAAATTTTGAATTCACTGGCTAGTATTTGGAGATAACTATCAACTTGAGATTTATCATATCCACGAAAACCTGAGTTAAATTTTTTATTAGAAATATCTTCTGAGTTGAACTGATTCATTGAGATATGAATTTAAATAAAATCATGCAATTATTATATAATTTTATATTAATAAGATGTTATATGAGCATAATTAAAAAAATTTCTAACGGTGAATCCATCATCTGGGTCTGGAAAATAGACGAATCGATAGATGAGTTAATTGAATTAACAAATCAAACTACCGACATAAAAAATGAAATTAAGAGAAAAGAGTTCTATGCCTCAAGAATTTTAATCGAGAAAATATGTGAAGAATTAGACATAAATTTTATGGGAATAAAAAAAGATAATAACGGCAAACCGCATCTTATAAACTCTAAATACCATATTTCTATCTCTCATAAATTCCCATATGTGTCTGTGATTTTTGACACAAAAAAATGTGGAGTTGATATTGAGAGAATAGATGAAAAAGTTAAAAAAATTAAATCTAAATTTCTTAGTGAAGACGAAGAGTTAGTTGTTGGAGAAAATCTAAAAAAATTAGTTGAGTACTGGTCCATGAAGGAGACAGCCTATAAAGTAGGTGGTAATACAATACCTCTAAAGAGTTTAGAAATTAAAAATAGCTTAGAAAATCTCTACTCTTGTTCGATACATGGAAAAACAATTGAAATAATGACTGAGGAAATTAACGGTCATATACTAAGTTACACTACCTAGTCCTCTTTCTGCTTTTTTAAATCTCTTTCGATTTTCTTTCTACTCTTTCCAAGAGGAGCAAAGAAATGCTTAGGGTTTTCGTTAATATGTTGTAATAACTTGTCGAGATCGTAAGCAGTTTGATTCAGATTATTATAGAGTGAGTCATCAGAAAGGAGTAATGATAAAGTACCTCCCTCTCCAGATTCAAGATCATCAAATACTCCGTTCATTGAGGTGAGTAAGATATCAATTTGATTAAAGGTATTTTCAAAATTTACTTTATTCAGAGTGGTGATCATATCATTAGCTCCCTCAATTATAGGGTTAATATCTTCTAATTTTTGGGAAAGATCAGTTGTCAGATTATTTAAATTATCAAGTGTATTTGTAATAGTAGATTCATTAGACTCTATAAGATTATTTGTGTTAGATAAAACATCATTAAGATTATCTAGAGTTGTTGTAATCATATCCCCACTACCTCTCAAACTAGATAATATGTCATTTAATCTACTGATTGTAATGCCTAAATTATCAGTAATAGGAGTTGCTTTTTCTAGGAGCTCAGATAAACCACCATCAATTTCTGCACTTATAGTATCTCCATCACTTAATGGTTCGTTAATATCTCCTATCGAAAGTATAATCGCCTTACTGCCAAGAAAATCATTACTGCTAAGTGTAGCTTTTGAATTATTTCCAATGATCAAGTCCTCATCAATATCCATAGTAACTAAAATCTTATTTTCTTGATTCTGTAAAATTCTTATGTTACTAACTCTTCCAACAGTATACCCATTAACAATGACTGGGTTAGCAACAATCAACCCGTCAACATTTTCATATACTGCGTAATACTTATTTACAGGAGAGAAAAAATCAATTCCTTTTAAAAAGTTAGAACCTAGATAAAAGAATACTAGTCCTACTACACCTATAATACCTACCTTAACTTCCTTACTCATAAGTCAAAATTAAACATTAGATTCCAAATACTTCTTATAATCTCTAATTGCTCTAAATATTGCAGACGCCATATACACTCTGTGCATTTTATCATTTAGCTTTTTTTCCTCTGTAGGATTTGTCATAAATCCAGTTTCAATGAGAACACTTGGCATTGTAGTATTCCACAATACCTGAAAAGGAGCTTGTTTGACACCTCTTGATCTTATTCCTACTCTATTTTTAAACTGATCCTGAATTAAGTTTGCAAGAATAGTACTGTTATCAATTTTGGCTTTCTGTGTTAAACTTAATAGCATCACAGATTCAGAAGAGTTTGGATCAAAATCTTTGTAAGTATCTTCATAATTTTCTTCTAGGAATATTACAGAATTCTCTCTTTTTGCTACGTTCATATTCGCTGAAGTTTTACTTAGTCCCATAAGGTATGTGGTTGCACCATAAACTGAAGATTTAGAGAAAGAGTCAGCATGGATAGATATAAATAAATCAGCATTAGATTTATTTGCAATTTCAGAACGTTTGTATAACGTTAAAAATCTATCGTCTTTTCGAGTATATACAACGTTTATAGCGGGCATGTTTTCTTTTAGAATTCTACCTAATTCTAGTGAAATAGCTAGAGCAATATCTTTCTCCCATGAAATTTTTCCTCTAGCACCAGGATCTTTTCCACCGTGCCCAGCATCAATAACTACCGTCTTGAGTCTATATTGAGAGGGATT
>JAYNOQ010000011.1:0-29690 GCA_038113315.1 Flammeovirgaceae bacterium
TAATTATTCCAATACCTATTATTCCAAAGTATTGTTTATTCTCACAGTCGTAGAATGAGTATACATTCTCATTTATCTTAAACCTCCTTAAAAATCCACACTCAGAAATAATCTCCCTCCTTATACTCATCATAAGATCTTTATCTAGTAATCTTACCTCAAAAGTATTTGCAACATTTGAAGGGGTGTCTTCTTTGTAGTAAAAGATTTCACCTAACTCAGAATGAGTTGCCTTTACAAAAAACTTACTACTCTCGGAAATACTCCAATAATTGTCAAAAACTGTTTCTGCAAAGTAATCAGAGTTACTCCAATTTTTAATTTGTTGAAAAGATAAGTCTTGTGAAAATATAGGATTAGACAAAAAAAGTATTAGAACTATTTTTCTCATTAATTTACAATGTTACAAGAATTATATTCAGAATTAATATTAATAAAAACTTCGTTTTTTGCTTTCTCAAACCATTTATCAAGTTCTATCCCTTGTTTCCTGTTAAGGGTAAAATTTCTAAATCTCTGGTAGTCTTCCTCTAAGTTGCCTAGGTGTGGAGGAATTTTCTCTTTAAAATATATAAGCTTATAAGCAATCTGTCCGTCGTCAGTTCTACTTTCAAATGGAATAGATATCTGACCAACATCCATAGTGTCAATAGTAAAATATATGACAGGGTCTAATTCTTCAACCAACACATTCTCACTTCCCATAGCATCCGTAAAGTAACCCCCAAAAGAAGAGGTAAATTTATCATCTGAAAATTCCCTTGCTAACTCCTCAAAAGAGGTTGAATCAGCATAAGCTAAGCTCTTCAAGCTATCTAAGAAGTCTTTGGTTCTTTGTATATCACTGCCTGAAAACTCTGGCTGTAGTAGGATGTGTCTAGAGTTAAATAAATTTCCTCTTTTCTCAATTAACTGAATTAAATGAAAACCAAATTGAGTTTCTACCGGCATAGATATCTCACCTTCCTTCAATTTAAAAACTGCAGCCTCAAATTCAGGTTGGAAGATCCCTCTACCAACAAAACCGAGGTTTCCACCATTCTGGGCGCTTCCTGGATCCTGGCTGTACAGTGTAGCTAGAATTTCAAAACTTTCTCCGTTTAGGATTCTATCTCTTATCTTTAAAAGCTCACCTTTAGTTTTATCTTTTTGTTCTTTACCGACCTCAGGTATCTTAACAATTTGAGAGACTTTAACCTGAGTTGAGAAATATGGTAAACTATCTCTTGGAACACTTTCATAAAAATCCTTAACTTCCTCAGGGCTAACAGAAATATCTGTTAATATTTCTTGCCTCATTTTTCTGACAACAAGCTGTTCCTTAATATCATCAAATAGCTCTTTTTTGAACTCAGCAATTGTTTTATTATAATATCTCTCAATTTCCTCTTCGGATCCAATCTGATTAATGATTAGAGCCATTCTAGAATTTAACTCTTGATCAACCTGACCATCTTCAACCATTACCGAATCAATCTCAGCTTTTGCAACCAAAAGCTTATTTGTTATCAAGTCTTTTAACACAGCACACTTTGTGTTTCCTGAGATTCTCTCCCCTCTGGATAGTATTTCAAGGTAAGTGCTTTCAAGTTCTGATCTTAATACGATATAATCATCAACTCTTCCTATTATCTCATCTACCACAACACCCTCGGGCGACTGAGACAATACCTTTATAGGTAGATTAAATAAAGCGAGTAAAAAAGTAACTTTTAAAATCTTAATATATTTCATAGTCAACGCCTCTTATCGAGTTGTTATAAATACTGTCACGCAATTTATCAAATAATTCTTGTTTTCTATTATTTAATAGTATGGTATTAATGATTTCTTCCTCGAAAGTAATTGGAGAAAAATCTCCTACGAATTTTTTATCAAGTATTCTAAGAAAGTATATGTACTGATCGTCTCTTGACTCATAATAAGTTCTGGTCCTTAGAAACCTTGTTCTATCTGTATCAGCGGGAAATGGAAGGTTCATCATAATATCGTCAAATTTAATCCATGTAGAGTCTTCTAAAAACGATTTTTCTGCAAACTGAAAAGAGTAAGATACTATTTCAGAAGTATCGGCGTTTGGATATTTTCTTAAGTTATTTCTAAATACATTAATTGAAGGTGCGTCAATAGGAACTTTAACATACAAGGCTTTTACTAGATTAAATGGAAGAATAAAATCTTGGATATTTTCCTCATAATAGTTGCTAATTTCTTGACTAGAAATGTCAATTTTATCAGTGTTTGTAAACAAATATTTTTCAAACTCAAATAACATTAAGCTCTCCTTATATTTATCAACTTTATTTTGAATATCATTCATTATTTCATCATTCTGAAATGCTGAATTTAGAATCAGTTGTTTTTTAATCCATAGGTTTATTTGAGTTGAGTAAACACTTATACTATCTCCAAGAGATGGATTATAAAGTATGTCTTTTTTATATAAAGTAGAGTTTCCTACCCTAGCCAAGACGCTTTCATCTTCTCCCTCACCATTTTGAATCCAATCACAGGAAAGAATAAAAATTAAAAAAAATAAAACGATATAATTATTCATTTACAACTTTTGTCATTAAGAGAGTAATGTCATCATCTGTTAAATTTTTTCCTCTAAATTCATTAAGATCCTCAATTACGGATTTAATAAACTTCTTAGGCTTATTCTTTTTGGAAGTAAATAAAGACAATAATCTTTTTGAACCATAAAAATCTCCAAAGTCATTTCTAGCTTCTATAACTCCATCTGTATAACAGAATAAATTAAATCCTTCATTAATTTTAATTTTTGATACAGTAAACTTTGGTAATTCTGAAAACATGCCAAGCACAGTAGACCCCTTATCTAATGTTTCAATCTTTTTGTTATAAAATAAAATTGGATGGGGATGACCACAATTAACATACTCTAACTCTTTAGATTTAAAACTATAAACACACAAAAACATACTAACAAATCTTTCGCTTAATCCTCTAAGGTTGATTTGAAAATTCAATTCTTCAACAATTTTTTTTAAATTTTGAGATTGTCTTGCCATTGTCCTCAATGAAGCTTGAACATTCGACATTAATAAAGCTGCAGGAATTCCTTTTCCTGATACATCAGCAATACAAATTAAAAATTTATCCCGAGACAATGGAATATAATCATAATAGTCTCCACCAAGAGCAAAATGAGGCATATACGAAGAGGTGATTTTTAATTTCTTTGTGCTTGGTAAACTATTTGGGATAAGATCTTCTTGAACTTTTCTAGCAATATACCTTTCATTTTGGATACTATCAAATACTGGTGATGTCGGCAAATTAAAAATATTAATAAGTATAGAAATTGAGATATAAGTAAAGTTAAAAGCCATCAATAAAATGAATAGCAATGAACTTCTTATATCAAACTGATCAATGTCATAATTAAAACCTATGGAGAAAAACTGATAGATTAAAAAAATTCCAGAAAGTAGAAATAAAGAAAAAATAATAGTCTTCCATTTTTGATCGAAATGCATATATGCAATCCACTTCTGATTAAAAAATAACACCCCACCAATCATAAACAAAGCTCCCAAAAAATACTGATAAAGATTTGAAGGAAAGAAGTTATAGACAATATCAAATATAAAAATGAATAAGGCTCCATACTGAAAAACATTAAATATTGACTTCATCATGGAAGAAGCCTCAAAAAATATAAGTCTTTTAAATACTATAAAATTTACCAATAGAAAAAGGAAAGAAATTCCCACAATAAAGTTGTAGGAAAGGCTTTGGAAATAATGAGACTCAATTAAAATTTTACCTACCTCAAAAAATAATAAAACAAAAAATAATAAAATAGGAACAATTAATTTTAAGCTATTTATAAAGAGTGTAAAAAAAGTGCTAAATATATTTTTTCGACTTAGCTCAGAAAATAAAAAGTCATAATACTTATAAAAAGAAATGACAAAAGCGCCTAGAAAAAAAAGATATATAGATGTATAAGTGGGATAATCAAAGGTATCACTAGTGATTACAGTAAATAAATGAAGGAGCGAAAAAAACCCCCAAGAAACTAATCCTAAAACTAAAAAAAAATTTGATGTTCCTCTAAACCCCATCCTCAAAAATAAGAAAGAATATATTATTTTTTAGAGTAATTTGGAGCTTCCCTTGTAATAAAAACATCATGAGGGTGACCCTCTATAGACCCTGCATTAGTAATTCTTACAAACTGCGCATCTCTTAATCTACTAATATTTTGTGCTCCAACATAACCCATACCAGCCCTAAGTCCACCTATTAGCTGATAAATTACCTCAGAAACGCTACCCTTGTAAGGAACTCTTCCAACAATTCCCTCTGGTACTAACTTTTTTGGATTTTCCTCATTCTGCTGAAAATATCTATCTTTTGTTCCTTCCTCCATTGCCTCAACAGATCCCATACCCCTATAAGCTTTATATTTTCTTCCTTCATATATTATTATATCGCCTGGAGTTTCTTCTGTTCCGGCAAAAAGAGAACCTATCATTACCGAATCAGCTCCAGCTGCCAAAGCCTTTGAAACATCCCCCGAAAAGCGAATACCACCATCAGCAATAACTGGAACATTGGAGCCTTTTACTGACTTAGCAACGTCATAAACAGCAGATAGCTGAGGTACACCAACACCAGCAATAATTCTAGTTGTACAAATACTACCTGGCCCAACTCCAACTTTAACCGCATCAGCTCCAGCTCTAGTAAGTGCTTTTGCTGCGTCAGCAGTAGCTATATTACCAGCTATTACTTCTATATCATAATTAGATTTTATAGTTTTTAATAAATCTATTACTGACTTTGAATGAGCGTGTGCAGTGTCAATAGAAATAACATCAACACTAGCGTCAACTAGTTTACTAAGTCTTTCCTCCCAATCATCAGAGACACCGATTGCAGCACCCACTCTTAACCTTCCTAGATGATCTTTACAGGCATCAGGCATAGACTTATTTTTTAGAATGTCTTTGTATGTAATTAACCCAACAAATTTATTACCATCTACAATTGGTAATTTCTCAATTTTATGTTTTTTTAATATTTTTTCAGCATCATCAAGGCTTATACCAACTTTTGCCGTTATCACCTTTGTTGTCATTATACCAGCTAACTCTTTGTCATTTTCTTTTTGAAACCTAAGATCTCTATTAGTCACAATTCCAATTAATTCATTATCAGAATTAATTATTGGAATACCTCCTATCTGATGTCTTTTCATTACCTGAAGAGCATCTTTTACAGTAGAGCTCTTGTCCATAGTTATAGGATCTTTAATCATTCCGCTCTGAGACCTTTTAACTCTTCTAATTTCACCAGATTGATTTTCAATGGACATGTTCTTATGAATTATTCCAATGCCCCCCTTAAGGGCTATAGCAATAGCTAAACGTGACTCAGTAACAGTATCCATTGAAGCTGATAATAATGGTATATTTAATCCAATATTTTTTGTTAATGAAGTCTTAACATTAGTTTCAGATGGGATTATCTGGGAGTAAGAAGGCACTAATAGAACATCATCAAATGTTAGTGCTTCGTTTTTGAATTTTGAGTCTTTTTTCATGGCAAATAAGAATTTTAACTATTTGCCAAGCAAAACTAATGCATTATAATTGAGTTAAAAAATTCTTTAACAGAATATTAATATGTCAATTCTTGAAGTTATTGCAACCTCTATGGGTATTCTCAGCGTGTGGTATGCAAGAAAAAATAATGTTTTAGTTTTCCCCACCGGTATTATCAGTGTGTTAATTTATGTATATATAACATACCAGTATCAAATTTATGCTGAAGCTGGTATTAACGTTT
This sequence comes from Flammeovirgaceae bacterium, assembly GCA_038113315.1. Lineage (GTDB taxonomy): Bacteria > Bacteroidota > Bacteroidia > Cytophagales > MED-G16 > MED-G16. Next base: position 5,824 of record JAYNOQ010000011.1, read on the forward strand.
ACTACTTTTTAATGAGTGTTTACGGTTGGGTGCTATGGACATCAAAAAATAAAAAAATAAAAAAAAGAATTTCAGAAAATAACCTTAAAGAAAATTCTATTTATTTATCATTTTTTCTTCTTTCATTTCTTATTCTTTATTTCTTATTACAGTCTACAGATAGCGATGTTATTTTATTAGATAGTATAACAACAGCTTTGAGTCTAACCGCAATGTTACTACTTGCAAGGAGAAAGATAGAAAATTGGATTTATTGGATAATTGCAGACATAATTTATATTCCTTTATTTATTTACAAAGAACTATACGTAACTAGTTTTCAGTATATTGTTTTTCTTGTATTGGCTATATCAGGATATATAGAGTGGAGAAAAAGATTAAAAAAATGATTAAAATAGTTTTTATTGGTCCTGAATCCAGTGGTAAAAGTACATTAGCATCTTTGATTTCTAAAAAATTAAATTGCATTCTTGTTTCAGAATACTCTAGAAAATATCTGGCAGATAAACCAAATTATACATTAGATGATTTATTAAAAATAGCTAAAAGACAACATCAAGATCTAAAAAAAAACTTAAATAAAGATTATAAATTTTTGATCTCAGATACATGCACTATTGATATTGAGATTTGGAGTGAGGTAAAGTTTAAGACATTAAATGCTGAAATAAAAAAAATGTCAGAAAAAGAAAAGTTTGATATATATTTTCTGTGTAAACCTGATATTCCGTGGGAAAAAGATCCCCTTAGAGAAAACCCGAATGACAGAAATTTTTTATTTAATAAATTCAAGGAAAAGCTATCAAATAGAAAAATAAAATATCACAGTGTAAAGGGAAAAATAGAAAATAGATTGACCTATTGTCTTGATATTATTTTAGGAAATAAATAAATTGCCTTAATTAAAGGGGTGCCTCAAAATAAGGGCTGAGATTATACTCTACAAGCTGATCCAGGTAATGCTGGCGTAGTAAAATACTTAATTAACTTTTTGAGAACCCATAATAACTTAATATTAAGTTTATGAGAGTTCTGTTTTTTTTATTTTTATTTACTTCCAACATTTCTAATGCGCAAAAATTTACAGTTTCCGGAAAAGTTATAAATAATAGGCAAGAAGTTTTAAGTGGGGCTTCTATAGTCGTATCAGGATTATCCGGTGGTGTAACATCAGATAATAACGGAGAATTTTTTTTAAACCTGAACAAAGGGAACTACAAATTAATTGTTTCATATACAGGCTATAGAACCGTCGAAAAAAATATTAGCTTGACAAAAGACAAAGAACTTATTATAGGCCTTGAGGAAGAGAATTTAATTTTGGATGAAGTGCTAGTTACCGCAGTAAGAGCAAACTCAAGAACACCAGTAACTTTTACCAATATAAATAAAAAAGAAATTTCCAAGCGGAATTTAGGCCAAGATATCCCTATGTTATTAAATTATCTTCCTTCGGTTATTTCATCTTCTGATGCTGGAGCTGGCATTGGTTATACATATCTAAATATTAGAGGATCGAACAGTGAAAGAATAAATGTAACAATTAATGGTATTGCATATAATGATGCAGAAAGCCATGGAACTTTTTGGGTAAACTTAGGCGATTTTGCTTCTTCTACTGAAAACATACAAGTCCAACGTGGAGTAGGAACATCAACTAATGGTTCTGGAGCATTTGGAGCAAGTTTAAATATTTTAACAGATGCTATTTCAGAAGAAGCTTATGGAGAAATATCCAATTCTTTTGGATCGTATAACACTAGAAAACACACTGTTAAATTTTCTACAGGAAAACTAAATGATACTTTTGAAATGTCAGGTAGATTATCGAAAATAAATTCTGATGGATATGTTGAAAGAGCCTATTCAGACCTTAAATCATATTTTCTTCAAGCATCATACAATGATGAAAAACGGTTAATAAAAGCAATTACTTTTGGGGGAGCAGAAAGAACATACCAATCATGGTATGGTATAGACAAACAACAACTTCTTGATAACAGAAGGCAAAACCCATATACTTATGAAAACGAAGTTGATGACTATAGTCAGAATCATTATCAGCTCCATTGGAACGAGAAATTTACTAATAACTGGTCTACTAACTTAGGATTAAATTATACACAAGGAGCAGGTTTTTTTGAACAATTTAAAACTGAAGAAGATGCTGAAAGCTTTGACTATATAATTGAAGATAAAAGTGATGTTATTGTAAGAAGGTGGTTAGATAATGATTTTTACGTAATTAACTTTAATACATCATTTAGTGACGAAAGGTTAAATATTATAACAGGAGGTTCATACAGTAATTATTTAGGAGATCACTTTGGTGAGGTAATTTGGGGAAGTAATTTGTCTATTGACTCATTTTTTGGTGATCGTTATTATTTAAGCAACTCACAAAAAGAAGATTTTAGTTTATTTTCCAAAGCTAATTTCGATATTAACGAAAAACTATCTTCATACTTAGATCTTCAAGGTCGATTTGTCAGGTATAGAACTGAAGGGCTTACCTCAAAAAGAAAAGTAATTGATGTAGATAAAAAATATAATTTTTTTAATCCTAAGGCAGGGTTAATTTATTCTTTGAAAGAGGATAACGATTTGTATATTTCATATGCCAGAGCTAATAAAGAAGCAAATAGGAATGATTTTGAGAATGGTGTATTATCACCAGAAAGATTAGATGATTTTGAATTTGGATGGAGATACTACAAAAATGAGTTTCAAATAAGTACTAATGTTTATTACATGAACTATACTAATCAATTAGTGTTAACTGGTGCAATTGATGATGTTGGGGCTCCAGTTAGAGCAACAAGTGGTAAAAGTTACAGGCTAGGCCTTGAAATTGATTCTAAAATTAAGCTTAATAAATATTTATCAATAAAACCTAATGCTTCATTTAGTTCAAATAAAAACAGGGGGTTTAGGGCATCTATTAATGGGGTTTTACTTAACCTGAGAAATACACCTTTGTCTTTTTCTCCCAATACTATTATTGGAAATACTTTTGTTTATGAGCCATCAGAAAACTTTATGATTTCAATATTATCAAAATATATTGGTAAGCAATATATGAGTAATTTAAACAGCTCCATTTCAAGTCAAGATCAGCTGGAAAGTTTCTTTACAAGTGATTTAAATTTTGAATATAAAATAGAAACCAAAAAAGATTTTAAAATCATAATAAATGGATTAATCAATAATTTATTTAATAAAGAATATGTTGATAGAGGATATTATTATACATATGACTATCCTGATGAGGATGGAAATATTATTACTGGAGACGGCGCGGGTTTTTATCCACAAGCGACTACTAATTTTTTAACAGGAATCACATTAAAGTTTTAAATATTAAGTCTTTACAAATCCAGAATACATCTCAATATATTGAATAATTTTAGAGGCTAAGTCTACTTTAGTTATTCCCTGAATTCCCTGAAGACCAGGTGAACTATTAACTTCAATAATTTTTGGTCCTGAATCAGATCTAATTATATCAACTCCAGAAAGATTAAGTCCTAATGTTCTTGAAGCTCTTACTGCTAATCTCCTTTCTTCTGTTGTTATTTTGATACTCTTTGATTTGCCACCAGCATGTAAATTTGATTTAAATTCACCCTCTGCAGGAGTTCTAACCATTGATGCAATTACTTTTCTTCCAAGAACTAAGCAACGAATATCTTCCCCTTTTGATTCTTTTATATATTCTTGAGCTAAAAAATTTGCATCTAAATTTCTAAATGCACTAATTACCGCTTTTGCGGCTTTTTGACTTTCCGCAAGCACTATCCCTTTTCCTTGGGTGCTATTAAGAAGCTTAATTACTAAAGATGAATCACCAAATAGCCTGATCATTCTTGAGGTATCCTTTGGCGAATTACCAAACGCAGTATTAGGCATCGGAAGTCTTTGAAAAGACAAGATTTGATGTGCCGCAAGCTTATCTCTAGACAAACCTATCGAGTCCGCAGAATTAAGACAATAAGTTCCCATAGCTTGAAAATGTCTCACAACAGCCATACCATAGTGAGTAATTGATGCTCCAATTCTTGGAATAACTACATCATAAAACGGAAGCTCCCTATTATCATAGTGGACTCTTGGCACTTTATTTTTAATATCCAAGTAACACCTTTTAGTATCAATTAATTCAACATCATGGTCTCTAGATTCAGCAGATTTAACTAAAGCTTGAGTTGAAAAATTATTAGGTTCCCTAGTTAAAATTGCTATTCTTAATGACCTTTTAGGCAAAGATTTTCTTCTGATTTTTTTATAAAGAGAATATGAAAGTTCACCATTAAGAAAACTTGTATTTGGCTTAACGGTAATACCTTCTAAAGCGCTTCTTCCAATCAGCATTTTATAATTCATATTTTCACGGTTTGAGAGAGTTATCTCAATTTCTCTGGTCAATTCACCTATTTTTAAAATTGTTGAAATAACATATCTAACTTCAACCATTCCGTTAGAGGATCTGATTTTTCTTTCGTCAATAAGCTTTGCAGAACAAAATATTTTATAATTAGGATCATCTGGGATTGGTTGTATTCCAAATCTGACTTTTTCTTTATCTTTTTTTCCAAATTTCTGAATATTAAACGCATGAAGGGAAGAAGTTTGGGCACCGGTATCAGTTTTAGCAATAAGGGCAGGGACTCCTAAATCTGGCATTGAAATCCATTCTTCCCATCCAACATTGATTTTTTTCATAGCTTATTTATTAACTCCTTTTACAATAACGAATCTCTTATTACCATAAAAGTCTTTTATTACTTTAAAATTAGTTTCTTTCAATAAATTTTTTATCAGTTCAACATAATTTTGATTTATCTCGAAATAGATTATACCGTTTTTTTTAAGATGTTTTTTAGAAAATTCAAGAATTACTTTATAGAAATAAATAGGGTCTGAGCCAACAAATAATGCATTATGAGGCTCATAAATTAAAACATTTTTATCTACCTTATCTTCGTCTAATTTCGGAATATATGGAGGGTTGCTTACAATTATATCAAAAGGTTCTTCGGGAATATATTCCTCAATTTTAGAGGTAATAAAACTTACTTTATTAGAAGTTAAGGTGTTATTTTTGATGGCGATATCAATTGCTGCTTTAGATATATCTATACCAAAAACATTAGAGGTCAAATGATTACTCAGGGTTACAGCTATACAACCTGAACCTGTCCCAATATCAAGAATATTTTTTTTATAATTACTTTTTTCAGATTTTATAATAATATCAACAAGTTCTTCCGTTTCGGGTCTAGGAATTAATGTTTTATCAGAGACATGAAAAACCCTATCATAAAAAAACTCAGAACCAGTAATATGTTGGACTGGTATTTTATTGGTTAATTTTTTTATATCAATATTAAATTCTTGTTGAATTTTTTTATTCCATGGTACTGTTTTATTTATAAGTAAATCAGAACTTGATAAATTAAATTTGAGATATAAATATTTTAATGATATATTTTTTAGCTCTTTGTCAGAATAATTTTTTACCTTTTTAAGTAATTCGGCGTATAATAAATTTGACTGCATAAATATTTATAAAGATGAAAGATAATCACAAAAAATACATCGAGAGAACATTTTATCTTGCAAAAAAAGGTCTTGGAAAAGTTTCTCCAAACCCAATGGTCGGATGTATAATTGTAAAATCTGGAAAAATTATAGGAGAGGGTTATCATAAAAAATATGGTAAGGCGCATGCAGAAATTAATGCAATTAATAATGTGAAAGATAAGTCAAAATTAGAAGGCTCTTCTTTTTATATAAACCTAGAGCCTTGTAGTCACCATGGAAAGACCCCTCCGTGCTCAGATGAAATTATAAAATATAAACCGAAAGAAGTTATTATTTCAAATCAAGACCAAAACCCAATTGTAAATGGGCGAGGAATTAAAAAACTACAAGATAGTGGCATATCAGTTGTTAAAAATATAAAAAAGGAAAAAGGGCAAGATTTAAATAAAAGATTTTTTAAAAACCAACGAACTAGACTACCATACATAATTTTAAAATGGGCAGAAACTAAAGACGGTTTCATAGCTAAAGAGGATGGTTCATCAAAATGGATATCCAATAATTTATCTAGAACCTTAGTTCATAAATGGAGATCTGAGGAATCTGGCATTTTGATTGGGGTAAATACCGCCAACATTGATAATCCAACATTAAATGTCAGATCTTGGAAAGGAAAAGATCCCATAAGAATAGTGCTTGACCCAAACAGAAAATTAAATAAAAACACAACTTTATTAAATGATAAAAACGCTCTTCTTGTTTACAATAAAGAAATTGAGCAAAAATTAAAAAACAAAAATTTTATTAAAAGCAGTTCTTTTAAGCTTAAAGAAATACTTGAGGATATTTTAATGAAGGGAATAGGAAGCATAATCGTCGAAGGTGGAGCTAAAACCCTAAATAGTTTTATTAATGAGGGTTTGTGGGATGAGGCAAGGATATTTATTTCAAATAAAAAATTTAAAAAAGGAGTAAAAGCACCTAAATTTGATTTGAAAAAACATCAAAACATTAGAGACAATAAGCTCTATATTATTAGAAATTATGCATGACTTTAAAGAACCAAAAGGAGGTAATACAGAAAAAAAATATATAGATCTAATAAAGCAGATAGAAAGTTTGACTTCTGATGAAACAGACGTAACAGCTATACTGTCAAACATATCAGCTGCAATTAAACAAACTTTTAATTGGTTATGGGTAGGTTTTTATCTTGTTAAAGAAGATGAACTGATTCTAGGTCCTTTTCAGGGTCCTGTTGCTTGTTTTAGAATAAAAAAAGGTGACGGTGTTTGTGGGGCAACATGGGAAAAAAGAAAAACAATTATTGTTAAAGATGTTGAAAAATTTCCTGGTCATATAGCCTGTAGCTCTGAATCTAAATCTGAAATTGTTTTACCAATTTTTAAAAACAATAATACATTTGGAGTGTTGGATGTAGATAGTAAAGAGCTTGATACTTTTAATGAAATTGACAAAAAATATTTAAAAAAAATTATAGAAATTATAGAAAAAAAATTAGTCTAATCTACCTAACTCTGTAACCCCAGCAACCGTCTTATCACCCACCTTAATACTAGGTGTAAAATCTAGAGGTAGAAATATATCTGCACGTGATCCAAACTTGATGAATCCTAATTGACTAGACTGTTCAACTTTAGAACCAACCTCAGAATAATTAATTATTCTTCTAGCAACTAGGCCAGCAATTTGCCTAACTAATAACTCTATTTTACTATTTTCAATGACAGTTGTAGTCCTCTCATTTTTTGTGCTAGATTTAGGATGCCATGCAACTAGATACTTTCCTTTATGATATTTATAATATTTAATATTACCTGATATCGGATGTCTATTAATATGAACATCGAATGGAGACATAAAAATTGAAATTTGAAGTTTCTTTTTTTTGAAATACTCTCCCTCTTCGGCTTCACCAATAAATACTACTTTTCCATTAGCTGGAGAGATAATTTTATCATCCCCAATTGTTTTTTTTATTTTTGGATCTCTAAAAAACTGTAAAAAGAATAGAAAACTTAAAACAGAAATAAAACAGGTTAAAATAAAAAAAGCTTTTCCTGTTATTATTATACTAACGTTAATTACAACTAAAACAATTAACAGAACAATTAAAAACTTTTTTCCTTCTTTATGAATTCTTATCATTTTTCTGGAAAGTAAAAGAACCACTTCTATATTTATAGGTTCTTGAAACTTTATCAATTGCTGCAATATAAGCAGCAGTTCGTAAAGAAATGTTATATTTTTTAGAAATCGAAAAAACATTATTAAATGCCTGTTTGATTATAGAGTCACTTCTTCTGTAAACTCTATTTTTTGTCCATTTAAAACCTAACCTATTTTGAACCCACTCAAAATAAGAAACAATAACACCACCTGCGTTTGCTAAAATATCTGGTACAGCAACTACACCTTTTTTCTCTAAAATAGGATCTGCTTCATAGGACGTTGGTCCATTTGCTCCTTCAACAATTAGCTTTGCTTTAATTTTATTTGCATTTTTTTCTGTAATAGTATTTTCCAAAGCAGCTGGTATAAGAACATCAACATCGAGAGTCAATAAGTCTTCATTAGATATTTTTTTTCCTCCATCAAAATTTTCAAGGATACCATTATTTTCATTTTTATGAGTAATGGCTTGTCCTATATCAATACCATCCTGATTAAAATATCCACCTGATACATCAGAGATAGCAACTACCTTACAACCTCTTTCTTTTAATAGTTGAGCAGCCCAAGAACCTACATTTCCGAATCCCTGTATTGCAACAGTAGCTTTAAAAGGATTTATTTTCATTTTAGTTAATGCCGCTAAAGTAGATACCATAACTCCTCTTCCAGTAGCTTCAATCCTTCCAACAGATCCTCCAAGAATAATCGGCTTCCCAGTCACCACAGCATTAACAGTAGTTCCTCTTGCTCTAGAATACTCATCCATTAACCATGCCATTTGATCAGGACCCGTTCCCATATCTGGGGCAGGAATGTCCTTGTCTGGACCAAAAACATCATTCATAGATTGTGTATAAGCCCTAGTTAATCTCTCAATTTCAGACGCACTCATTTTTTTTGGATTACAATTTACGCCACCTTTTGCACCACCATATGGAATATCAACCACTGCACATTTCCATGTCATCCAAGCTGCTAGCGCTGTAACTTCGTTAAGGTCAACATTTGGATCAAACCTTAAACCTCCTTTTGAAGGACCTAAAATATTTGAATGGATAACTCTATACCCCTCAAAAACTTTTATTGAGCCATCGTCCATTGATATTGGAAGTGAAACAATAATTTTCTTTACTGATGATTTTAAAACGTTATAAACTTCTTCGTCAAGTTTTAAATACTCAGCAGCAACATGAAACCTCTGCATCATAGACTCAAGAGGGTCCTTATCGTGCATGATAGGAGCTGGTTCTTTGTAACTCATATCGAGATTTGGGTTTAGTTATGTAAATCTACAATTTTAAGTAATCTGATCAATAATTTTTAGATAAAAATATACATAAGGTATAACAAAAAAGAAACTATCAAAACGGTCTAAAAAACCTCCATGTCCTGGTAACTTACTACCACTGTCTTTCAAGTTAAAATTTCTTTTTAGCAAAGATTCAAAAAGGTCTCCAAATATTCCAGAGATTAAAACTACGATAGAGAAGAAGATCCAAAAGGTTAAAGAAAAGTAAGATGTCCAAATATATTCATGAATAAAATAAGCCAAAATAACATTAGCAATTAATCCAAAAACAACTCCCTCCCATGTTTTCATTGGTGAGACAGACTCAAAAAGTTTTTTCTTACCAAAAAGCGATCCTCCAAAATAAGCGGCAGATTCGCTTGTCCATAAAAACAATAGCGTAGCCATGAGGTAAATTGAATTATAACCATAATCATTAAATACTATAAAGTTCAATAATGAAATAGGAAGGGAGATGTATAAAATTCCAAAAAAAGTAACAGAAACATTTGAGAGAGTTTCCTTGTTCTCTGAACTATATAGAGCAGATAAACAAACTAAAGGAAGTAAAGGAACAAGAATAAAATGAACACCCAATAAGTTTTTCTCACTTGCGTAAAAGTATGTAGTAACAAAGATTACAACAGACAAAAAAACACCTAAATTAAAATTAGGCCTAAATCCTTTTTTTGCGAGTATTTTATAATATTCCCTAGAAGAAAGAAAAATAATTAAAACAAAAACAGCAAGATATGAAAGCTCATGTAGTGCAGAAAGCAATAGTAATGAACCCCCAAACATACCAGTTATAATCCTTCTCTTTAAATTAGCCCGATTCATTTTGTCTTAGTTTTTCTTTTAAAATGGTTACTAAAAATATGAAAATAAAAATAGAAAAAGCTATAACCGCAAGAGGTATATCTGGTGATGAGTTTACAGACAAATCAAAATTTTCACCAAAAATCCCACTACTAGCAGCATAAAAAATCGTTAGGCTTAAAAAATTATTAAATGCATGGGCTATAACTGGATATATTAAACTGCCAGACCAGTAAAATAGATATCCAAAGAAGATACCTAAAAACAATCTAGGAAAAAACCCATAAAATTGGAGATGGAATGCGCTAAACAATAAAGAGCTAATTATTATAGCAAAATGATAGTTTTTAATAAGTTTACTCAAATTCTTTTGTAAGATTCCCCTAAAGAAAAACTCTTCACAGAACCCAGGAATAATGGCGATAGCAATAATCCCGATAATATATTCAAAATTATTTTCAAACGAAACCAAATAAATTGTTAAACTCTCCAACTGCTTTTCTTTCAGTAAAGCCCAAGATTCAAAAGAAGACATGAATTCAGGAAAAGAAACAGATTTATTCCACTCAATGACTGGAGCATTTAAAATAATGAAGAATAATGTTGAGAAAATAACTAAAATAGAAGAAAGCAGCTTTATTTTAGAAAGGTTCATTGAATAATAACTATTTTTTCTGATGGCAAAATAAGGCACTAAGAAAAAGAATAGTAAAAAAGAGTTTGATAACATTAATACCTTTCTGTCTAATCCTTCGTATGATATTTCGATTGGTGTTTCAACTAAATTTGAAACTAAACTCATTATAAACAAAGGAGAGATGCAAATAATAATAAATATGAATTCTTTTAAGTGTTTATTCATTATTGATTTTCTTTGTGGATTGATTATTAAAAGGTTAAAATAAAGCTTTTTATGAAGATAGGCAATATAGATTTAGGTGATTTCCCATTATTACTAGCACCTATGGAAGATGTAAGTGACCCTCCATTTAGATCTGTGTGTAAAGTTAATGGAGCAGACTTGATGTATACAGAATTTATTTCATCTGAAGGTCTTATTCGTGACGCTGAAAAAAGTGTACAGAAATTAGATATTTATGATTCAGAGAGGCCTATTGGAATTCAAATTTTTGGAGATAACATTGAATCAATGAAAAAAGCTGCCAGAATTTCAGAACAAGCCAATCCAGAAATATTAGATATTAACTATGGTTGCCCAGTAAAAAAAGTTGCATGTAAGGGCGCTGGGGCAGGAATACTTTTAGATCTTGATAAGATGCAAAAAATGACAGCTGAAATAGTAAAGCAAGTAAATATTCCAGTAACTGTAAAAACGAGGTTAGGTTGGGATGAAAAGTCCATTAAAATTGTTGAGGTTGCTGAAAGACTTCAAGATGTTGGAATTCAAGCGCTAACTATACATGGAAGAACAAGAAAACAAATGTATAAGGGTACTGCAAACTGGGATTATATTTCTCAAGTTAAAAATAACCCTAAAATAAACATTCCTATTTTTGGTAATGGGGATGTAGACTCTCCAGAAAAAGCAAAAGAGTATAAAGAAAAGTATGGCGTTGACGGGATTATGATTGGCAGAGCGGCAATCGGAAACCCATGGATTTTCAACCAGATAAAATCATATATTAACGAAGGTAAGTTTATATCAAAACCTAATCTTAAAGAGAGAATAAAAGTTGTAAAAAAACATCTTGAGTTTTCAATTAAATGGAAAGGTGAAAAACTTGGATTGATTGAAATGAGAAGACATTACACAAACTATTTCAGAGCAATCGAAAATTTTAAAGAATACAGAATGAAACTAATTCTTAGTGAATCGTTAGATTATTCATTAAATGTGCTTAATGAAATTTCTCAAGTTTTTAATAATGAAGTAAATGCCTCTACATGAAAAACAAAAATTTAGTTGCATGGTTATTGCTTATTCTCCTTGCAATTATTTGGGGAAGCTCACCTATTCTGATTAAAAAAGCACTAATAAAATTAGATCCATTTGAAATTGGTGCTTTAAGGTTGACGCTTGCGTCTATTGTTTTGTTCCCTTTTCTAGCAAAAAACCTAAAAGAAATTCGAAGTAAAGATTACTTTGTTTTATTTGTTTCTGGAATAGTTGGTAATGTATTGCCTTATTTTTTATATCCAATAGCACAAACAAAAATTGATAGTGCAACTTCTGGAGTCCTTACCTCATTAACCCCATTTTTTGCATTAATTGTAGGGGTAATATTTTATAAACTAAAGGCAACAAAAAACAATATAATTGGGCTAATAATCGGGTTTCTTGGGACATCACTACTGATTTTGTTTTCAGGTGGAGCAGATGGATTTAAGATAGATTTATTTGGTTTATTTGTCGTTGCCGCAACACTATTATATGGTATAAATCTAAACCTAGTCAAGTATCATCTGAGCCACCTTAAACCAATAACCATCACCAGCTTCTCTATAGTTTCAATACTTCCTGTTACTCTATATATACTGGTATTTTATACACCCTTCCTATCACACGTTAGTGAATTTAATAGTTACACTAAAGAGTATGGCTATGTATTTATTTTGGGGGTTCTGGGAACTTCGATTGCTACAATAGTTTTTTATAATCTTATAAAAATTAAAGATACAGTTTTTGCTTCTATGGTTACATACCTTATGCCAGTGGTAGCAATTATATTGGGGATGATTGATGGAGAAATAATCAACGGTATACAATTATTTGGAATGGCTCTGATTATGGTTGGGGTATTTATTAATAGCAAAAAAAATTAAGCCTTATCCCAAGCTTCTAGCATTAAGCTTTTAGTTAACATAATTCCTTCTTCCTCTGAGTGACTCGTCCCCTCATATTCAATAGAAACAAAATCACTATAGTCAGAATACTTAACTATTTTCATCATTTTATAAAAATCAATCTCAATAGAATTACCGTTATCATCAAAATTGATTGATTTTGCGCTTACACTTTTTGCGTATGGCAACATTTCTTTAACCCCTTTATACTTATCATATTCAATCGCACAGCCCGAGAGGCCACCCCAAGAAGAAAGCTTATTTGGTCTTGACTTAACACAAAAATTTCCAAAATCTGGCAAGGTGCCAACATTATTTCTATCTGTTTTTTCTATAACATTAACTAACCATTGAGCGTCTGATGAATACCCACCATGATTCTCAACAATTATATTAATATCAAAGTCTTTAGAAAAATCTCCCAGTTTTTGTAATGAGTCAGATGCGTATTTTGAAACTTCTTCTTCCGTTCCATTCCCAGCAGCATTTACCCTAATGTGATTACAACCAATATAGTTTGCAGCCTCTACCCATTTCTTATGATTGTCGACCGCCTTAATTCTTTTTCTTTCATTTAAATCTCCTAAATTACCCTCACCGTCAACCATAATTAGAGAGTTCTTTACCCCTATATCAACAGATCTCAATTTCATTTCATTTAGATACTCCTTATTTTTTGCTTTATCTGAGAAAAAAACATTGACATATTCTACAACATCAATATCAAATTTTTCTTTTGCGGTCTTAGCAAAGTCTAGATTGTTAAGTTTTTTTGACCTTAAGGCCCTATGCAATGACCACTGAGCTAAACCTATTTTCAGAGGTTTCTCCGCGAAAGTAATTGAGGGTAATGCAGTCAAAGCTGGAATACCTAGAAGTGATTTCTTAATAAAACTTCTTCTTATCATAATCATTAATATAGATAAATTTATTGATAGACGCTACTAAAGAGAACGCCATTATAATTTTTTTCTCCTGCATTAATTTCAATAGGCAACTTGTTTTCTTTTCTAGGAACAGGGCATGTTGTAAATGTAGAAAAAACACATGGCGGGTTTAATGACTTATTAAAATCAATTATGACATTATTATTGTCGTCTTCGCGCTGTATGTATAAATACCGTCCACCTCCGTATGTTTCATATCCACTAGTTAAGTCCTCATAAGCAACAAAAAACTTGCCAGAAGCTGATATTGTTGGCTCAAAGGAATAATCTTTTCCATTAAAATTAAAACTGATAATTCCCGGAATTGTATCTACATAAACATCTCCCAATATATTATTGAAGTTTAAAACCTTTGGCTCATTGTATTCTTCAAACTTACCTTTTATAACATAATCACTTGAGTATGGAAAAAAATCGATATTTAAATTTGTATTTAATAATGGGTGGTCCAAGTTTCTTAATCTAATAGATTTAGAACCTGAGTCTAAATGAACAAACCAAATAAAACTTCCTAGCGAAAAAGAGTTTTTATTTTCGTAAAAATTAAATGAAAACGTTTCTACCTCTAAAGTATCATTCAGGGTAACAGGTAAATAAAATTCAAAAGTAATTATTGAGTCTTCAAGACTTACCATAGCTAATAACTCGGGTAAATCAGCTGGGAGTTTAATATCATTAGACTCACCAGATCCCATCAAGTAGTTACCATTCTGAACTGGATAGAGTCCTGCAATATTTAAATAACCATCATCAGTAAACAGTGCGTCATATCTCTTTTTTTTCCATAAAATATGCTCTTCTGGCTCTTGGGTTTCACAAGCAAAAGAGAATAGAAGTGAAAAAATTACAACTCTAAATTTCATTATATTTATAAAGTTAATATTAAAAATGAGTATTAAAATATTCTTAACAGTTCTTCTTTTATCTCTATATCAAAAAAAAGAAAAAACATTCATAAGGACAGAGAACATGTCAGAAAGCAATAATTTCTCTGTAATAGTTCTTACTGAAACACAAGGGTTTGTTCATCATGATGCTATCAAAGAAGGGGTAAAGCTCATAACAAGGCTTGGGAAAGAAAATAACTTTAATGTAACCCATACTAATAGCTCAAAGTATTTGTCCAATAAAGAATTAAAAAAAAATGACGTATTAATTTTTCTTTGCACAACCTTAGACATATTAAATGAGAAGGAAGAAGATAGAATGAAAAATTTTATACAAAACGGAAAGGGTTTTGTTGGCGTTCACTCTGCAACCGACACTGAATACGATTGGGGATGGTATGGAAAGTTGGTAGGGGCTTATTTTTTAGATCATCCTAAAATTCAAGCAGCAACAATAACAACTATAAACAAAGACCATTTATCAACTAGACACCTAAAAAAAACCTGGGAAATAGAAGACGAGTGGTACAACTTCAAAGACTTTAACCCGTCCATAAACGAACTGCTTAATTTAGAAGAAAATTCTTATGATGGTGGAAAAAATGGAGAGTATCATCCTATAACTTGGTATCATGAATTTGAAGGAGGAAGGTCATTCTATACAGGCCTAGGTCATAAAGGAGAAACTTATCATGATGAAAGATTTATTAAGCTACTTTTGGGTGGCATTTTATATGCGGCAGGCAACTAAAGCTGAAAAAGATTTGATTCTTTTTTATTGCTATCATAAACTCTAAAAGCAATAACCTCACCTATAGCTGTCACGATTCCTTTACTTAACACTTCACAAGAAATAAGGACTTTCTTTTCAGAATATGATAATATTTTAGCTTTCAGTTTTATAGTATTATTTGGTGTGGGTTTTATATATTTTATTTTCATTTTTCCTGTTGCATATTTATAATGTGGCAAAGAACCTAAGGGTCTTTTCTCATATTTATAAGCATATGCCATTGACATTCCCATTGCATGACAATCAATAACAGTCGCTATTATACCCCCATTCATAACACCCTTCCACCCTTGATGAATATTTTTTGGTGACCAATCACACTCTGCAATTTCATCATTCCAATAGCTTTTAATATGCAGGCCTCCTTTTGTGTTTTTACCACAACCAAAACATATGTTGTTAGGCATATAATCCTGAAAAATATCTTTAGATTTATTTGATAACATAAATACTTAAATAATATTAGTAAATATGATTAAAATAATTGACATAAATTTTTTGAAACAAGATGCTGCGGTAGGATGCTTTCTGGTTAAAAGTGGGAAAGAGTTTGTTCTAATTGAAACAGGTCCTTCTCTTTATTATAATAAAATAGAAGAATCGTTAAATAAATTAAGTATTGATGTCAATAAAATTAAAAAAGTCTTAGTTACTCACATTCACCTTGACCATTCAGGAGGGGCCTGGAAATTTGCAAAAAATGGTGCCGAAATATATGTTCACCCTAAAGGGGCTCCCCATCTCATTTCTCCAGATAGACTTATATCCTCAGCAACAAAAATTTATGGAAAAGAAATGGATATTTTGTGGGGCAGGGTTGAGGGAATAAACTCTGATCAAATAATATCTGTAGAAGATAATGAGATTATTAAAATTGGAGAGATTGAATTTAAAGCTCTTCACACACCAGGGCATGCTAATCATCATATCTCATGGAAGTTTGATGATAATATTTTTACTGGAGATGTAGCGGGAGCCAAAATAAATAACGGTCCGGTGCTACCTGCTTGTCCACCTCCTGATATTGATTTAGAAAAATGGGAAATGAGTTTAAAAATCCTAGAAAGGGAAAAGCCTAAAAAATTATATTTAACTCATTTTGGAGAACATAAAAATATTGATAGGCACCTTGAAGAGCTAAAGATAGCTTTGTCTGACTGGTCTTTATGGATTAAAGAAAAAAGCAAAATATATTTAGACAATAAGACTCTAACAGAAAAATTTAATGCATATGTTTATGATAAAATAAAACAAACTAAAATTAGCAGTAAATTAATAGATCAATACTATGCAGCAAATCCACCGTATATGAGCGTAATTGGTTTGAAAAGATATTGGGAGAAAAATGATAAATAAATTAAATGATATTTTAGGAAAAGAAATAATTCCAGGGTTTAAGGGTAAGTTTATTCATGGTAAAAGCATGACTTTGGCATTTTGGAAAGTAAAAAAAGGTAGTACAATTCCAGCTCACAATCATATTCACGAACAAACACTTTACGTAAAAAAAGGAACATTTGAATTAGAAATTGATAATAAGGTTAAAATATTAAATAAAGATGAGGTTTGTGTAATACCATCAAATGTAACACATGCTGGTAAGGCAATAACTAACTGCGAATTAATTGATGTTTTTTCTCCCGCAAGAACTGAATACTCAAACTAAAAAAAATGGATTTTTCTAAAAAAACTTTTAAAGAATTAGTAGAACAATCAAATAAAATGATTGAGGGTTGGTATTCTAAAAAAATTAGAGGAGAAAAAATCTATGATAACAAGCCCCCCTTAGAAATAAATAAAGTATTTCAAATTTCTGAAAAGAACAAGTCTAGTGATCCAAAGAAGGTACTAGAGTACCTTGAAAAAAATTTACTTAAGTACTCTAATTTCAACCCTAGCCCAAACTATTATGGATATATAACAGGAAGTGGAAATCAAATTGGGATTTTAGGAGAGTTTTTAAAAGCTGCCCTAAACCAAAATAATTTGAAATGGCACAGTGCACCTGCTAATACTGAGATTGAAAAAATATCTATTGAGTGGATATCTAAATTTATAGGATACTATAATAAAAAAAGCGGAGGAGTATTTGTGAGTGGAGGATCCGTGGCGAATCTAATGAACATTGCAATAATGAGAAAAATACAAGGCCGCAATCGAATTAAAAAAGAAGGAATGTATGGTGGTAGAAAGATGAGAATATATGTTTCAGAAGAGTCTCACTCAAGTATAGATAAGGCAATGGATGTTCTTGGTTTAGGCACTGATAATCTCATTAAAATAAAAGTTGATAAAAATTTTAAAATGCAACCACGGTTATTAATTAAAAAAATCAAAGATGATATTAATAAAAAGTTTTTGCCAATTGGAGTAATCGGCACTGCCGGGACGACAAATACAGGCTCTATAGATCCGCTGAATGAAATATCAAAAATTTGTAAAAAGTTCAAATTATGGTTTATGGTAGACGCTGCTTATGGTGGACCTGCAGCAAGCATCACATCACTAAAAAAAAATTTTAAAGGATTAGAAAAGGCTGATTCAATATTAGTTAATCCACATAAGTGGCTATTTGTACCGTTTGAGGTTGCCTGTGTTATAGTTAAAAATAAAGAGCACTTAAAAAAAACATTTAATCTTATTCCTGAATATCTTCAGGGAGGTTCTGAGATTGAGGAAAGGGACGATCTAATGAATTACAGCATACAGCTTTCAAAAGATTTCAAGGCTCTTAAAGTATGGATGACCATCAAAACATTTGGATATAATAAAATTAAAAACAGCATAAAAAATGATATTGAAATGGCTAAGTACGCCTATCAAATAGCAGAAAAAGATCCTCTTTTCAGACCTCTTCATTACCCAGAGTTATCTATTTTTTGTTTTAAATACAAAAGCAATATTTCAAGTATTTCTGACTCCTTAATCAATAAAAAAATAATAGAAATGATTGAAGAAGATGGTAGAATTTTTCTTTCAGGAACAAAAATTAATAATGAAAACGTGTTAAGAATAAATTGTGTTAACCATAGAAGAGAAAAGGATGATGTTAACTTTTTATTTAAGGTAATTAGGGAAATAGGTAAAAAAGCAGAAGAGACAATTAAAAAAGATTAGCCTTCTATTTTACTAAAATATTTATCTTTTACATAACTAAACGCTTGAAGATGATTTGGTTTAATAGGTTCTCCCTCAGGTAAATCATTTTGTTTATAAGGATCTACCTGTCTTCCATTTCTCCAAAATCTAAAACAAACATGTGGTCCCGTAGCTAAACCTGTTGAGCCTACATATCCTATCACTTCACCTTGTTTTATACTTGTTCCTGGTTTGATTCCTCCTGCAAATTTTGACATGTGCAAATACTGAGTTGTAAAAATATTATTGTGTTTTATTTTAACATAGTAACCGTTGTTTCTTGTGTATCTTGCCTCGGTAATCTTACCGTCTGCAACAGAGAATATTTGTGTTCCTTTAGGTGCAGCATAATCTGTGCCTAAGTGATCTTTATATCTTTTTAAGACCGGGTGAAACCTTTTCTTTTTATATCTAGAAGAAATTCTATAGAACTTTAGAGGTGACCTTAGAAATGTTTTCCTAAGGCTTTTTCCGTTTTCATCAAAAAAATCATTTCCAAAACCTTGATCATAGCCAAATGCATAAAATGAATTTTTGTTATGAGTGAACCTAGCAGCTTTGATGCTATTTACACCGACTACTTCATCATCTATAATTTCCTCCGTATAAATTATGTTATAACTATCTCCGGGGTTTATTCTAAAAAAATCAATTTGCCAAGCAAAAACATCAACCATCAAATTAACAAGGTCAATTGGATAATTATTGTTTGAGAAGCTTACGTATAAACTAGACTCAATTTTTCCTGAAATTTGCCTATCAATATAAGAGATGTTTTTGTCTACTTTTTTAAATGAAATCTCAGGTTCAAGAGTACAAATAATATAATCGTATTTACTTGTCTCGTAGACAAAGTGTGTGAGCTTGTTGGAATTTTTTTTAAAAAACAAAGTGTAATTATTATCTTTTTTTATCCTCTTCAGATTGAAAACACCATTGGATAATTGTGAAGCATCATAAATATCTTTATTTGATACACCGTTTTTACTTAAAATATCAGAGAAGCTTTGTCCCCATTTAATTTTTTGAGATAAAAAGTTGAATGAGTCTAAATTAATTCCATATAAAAGCTTTAAGGGGGTATAAATTATTTCCTCCACAGCAACTTTTTCCTCAAGATTATCTAGCGATATGTTGGGCTGATTGTTACAAGAAAATAAAATTATAAATGATAAAAAAGTTAAGCTATTCTTCATAAAATTTATTGATTCCATTCTCTAGATGAGAAATATAGCTTCCAATATTTAGTTCATATCCCCAAGGGCGATAAATAATTTTTTCAGAGAAAGGGTCTATAACAACATAAAAGGGCTGAGCATTATTATTAAATCTAGTGATCTGGAAATCAGCATTTTGCTTTCCGATTGTCTTTTTAATTTTTGAATCATAACTAGAAATATACCAATCTTTTTCTGGGAGTTGAGTTTTATCATCAACGTAGAGAGATACCAAAACATACTTATTATTTAGGTAATCTCTAACCTTTTCATCTGGCCAAACGCGCGATTCAATATCTCTACAATTAACACATCCATGGCCAGTAAAGTCAAGCAACATAGGTTTGTTGTTTTTCTTTGAATAGATCAACGCTTCTTTGTAATCAAAAAATCCTTTGAGATTATAAGGTAACTTTAAGATATTGGAATATTTCACATTAGACAGTTCTTTATCATATTCTTTATCATCGTCAAAATAATTTTTACGAGTGAATGTTTTTAAATCAAAATACGATTCTTTCAGTGGAGGGAGATATGCAGCTAAATATGAAAGCCTGTTACCAAATAGTCCTGAGCTCAGATAAATTGATATACCAGAAAAAATTAAAGCAAGCATTCTTGTTTTTAAGTTTGTGTTTTTTAAAAAGCCATCTGGCAACTTAATTATTCCGAAGAGGTATAGGGAAAGAACTAAAAACAAAATAATCCATATTGACAAAAACAGCTCTCTATCTAATAAATTAAAGTGATACGCCTTATCTACAACACTTAAAAACTTAAGTGAGAACGCTATTGCAATGAAACCTAAAATAACACGAAGTGTAATCATCCAATTTCCAGATTTAGGTAGGCTCTGTAATTTCTGTGGAAAGATTGCAAGTAGAGTAAAAGGCAAAGAAAAAGCAAATGAAAAAGAAAGCATACCTAAAACAGGCTTAATCTGTAAGCCGCTTGCTGATTGTACTAAAATACTACCTACCAATGGGCCAGTACATGAGAATGAAACTAAAACGAGCGTAAAAGCCATGAAAAAAATTCCAAGTAATCCACCTTCTTGAGATTTTTTATCAACCGAAGTTATAATACTAGAAGGAATAGTAAGCTCAAAAAATCCAATTAGAGAAAGTCCAAAAACTATAAATAATACAAAAAATATTAAATTTGGAATCCAAGATGTTGCTATCTCATTTGCCGACTGTGGTCCCATAATAAGGGATAAGAAAACACCCAGAAAAGTAAATATCAAAATAATTGATAAGCCAAAAAATATTGCCTCAAAATAGGATTTAGAGTTGTTTTTTTTATTTGCAAAATAAGAAACGGTGAGTGGTATCATAGGAAAAACACACGGTGTGAGAATAGCGAGAAATCCAGCAAAAAAAGCAAAAAGGATAAAAGATAATAAAGACTTTTCCTCCTCAAAATTTAAAAACTCTTGATCGTAAGAATCAATGTTGTTTTCTGAATTAAAAAAAGTAAAATCTTTTTCGAGAGGAATACACATTTTCTCAATTTCAGAACAAACCTGATATGATATAAATCCACTAACTGATGGGCTACCATTAGATAGGTTAATTTTTTGACTAAAAGAACCATTATTGTCTAAATATCTAACATTTGCCTCCCAAACCTCATCAAATTTTGTTTTCACATTTAATGGAACAACATCATCAACAATAGAGTATGTCTTGTTTGGATAAAACTCAAATTCAGTTCTGGGACCGCTATCAGGATCGTTATCAGAGGAATAAATATACCATCCTAATTCAGTTGTAGGTGTGAAGACAAGCTTCACCTGTCCAGGTGCTTGAGCCTCAGAGCTATCGACACTAAATTCCCATGAAATTGGCTCAAGTATTTGAGTAAAAGTGTTATGTGAGAAAAAAACAAATAGAGTTATTAAAACTAGAATGTTATTTTTCATCAGTCGCAAAATTATTATAGAAAGAAGTTATTGTTTCTATTCCTTTATAAAAATTAAATAATCCGTATGACTCATTTGGAGAATGAATTGCATCTTCATCTAAACCAAATCCCATTAAAATTGAATCAAGACCCAATTCTTTTTTAAATAACGCTACTATAGGAATACTTCCTCCGTCAAATGTTGGAACTGGTTCTTTTTTCCAAACTTCTTTGAAAGATTTGAATGCGGCTTTATAACCTTTTGTGTTAGTATTTACAATACATGGTTCCCCTCCGTGGTGTTCTGTTACTTTAATTGAACAAGACGGGGGGCAAAGTTTCTTTAAATAATCAGAAAAAAGTTTTGAAATTTTTTTACTTGATTGATTTGAAACTAGTCTCATTGAAATTTTTGCAAAAGCTTTTGAAGGAAGAACAGTTTTTGCGCCTTCATTTGTATATCCACCCCAAATACCATTTACATCTAATGTAGGTCTAATTCCTATTCTCTCGATTGTTGAATAACCTTCTTCTCCATACACATCTCCAATGTTTATGTGAGACTTAAACTCACCTAAGTCAAACGGTACTTTATTAATTTCTTCTCTAGTATTATCATCATAGTTTTTTACATCTTCATAAAACCCAGGAATCAAGACTTTACCTTTTTCATCTTTTAGAGAATATATTATTTTACATAGCTCATTAATTGGGTTATTAACAGCGCCCCCATAGGTTCCAGAATGAAGATCCCTGTTTGGTCCAGTAAGTTCTACTTCCATGTATGATAGCCCCCTTAGTCCAATAGTAATTGAAGGATTGTCGTTATTAATGATGCTCGTGTCTGAAATTACAATTACATCAGCTGAGAGCTTTTCTTTGTTGTTAACAACAAAATCTTCAAGACTATCAGACCCACATTCTTCTTCTCCCTCAATCATAAACTTAATATTAAATTTAATTTTTCCAACATTCTTAAGGGTCTCATAAGCTTTAAGATGCATATACATCTGGCCCTTGTCATCACAAGCACCTCGGGCATATATCTTTTCATTTTTAATAGTTGGTTCAAAAGGAGGAGAATCCCAAAGCTCGTATGGATCTGCAGGCTGTACATCATAATGCCCATAAACTAGAATTGTAGGGTATGAATGGTCTATAATTTTTTCTGCATAAACAATTGGATGTCCTTTGGTTTTAATTTTCTCAACATTATCAAGACCTAATTTATTAAATTCTTCAACTAACCAGTTTGCAGCTTTATCTACCTCTGCACTAAATTTTGAGTCTGCACTTACTGATTCTATTTTTAGCAACTCAAAAAGTTCAGATAAAAAGCGATCCTTATTATTATTTATATAATCCTTTATCATATAGACAAATTTAAAAACATATTATTAGCTCAAACACTTTTATACCCTAAAAAAAGTTAAATTAAAAGCCATCATCATCATCTGATACAGTTTTAAATACCTCATCCTCCAAAAACGTATCTGATGGAGACATGAGATTATATGGTTCTTTAATTCCAAAATATCTTAACCTGAAATCATTAATATAATTTAAAACATCATCTTCATCCGTAACTCTTGTTGATATAAACTTATCTCTTGTGCTAGCAATTTCTGACATTTCAGAATTAAAACGATCGTTTGAGGAAAGGGTTGTTAAAGCTTTTCCGTCATAACTCATATAAACCCAAAATTCTGGGGCTGGCTGTAAGAAAATATTAACCAGGTATTGGTATTGACCAGTGTTTTTGAATTCAACAAATCCGTCAATAGCAGCGTTGACATCTCTGGAACCAATATTTGATAAATTTATCGTTGAAGTGTTATACCACGAGCTTTCTTTTGAAGACCATGAAAATTTAGTGTTTGGAAAAACAAACACACTATTTAAAAGCCCATCAGCTTCAATTAATGATTTATATTCTGACAAAATCATGTTTTCATAAGCAATTGTTTTTTCATTACCAATAAGATCCGAAAGCCTTGTTAGCACATCCTGTTCATTATCGTGAGCGATGGGCGCCCCATAGGTTTCTATTATATCATTGAAAGCAAAGCCCAACTCATCTATAATAGATTTTTTTAGATTTATATCTAAAACGATAAAAGCATCCGCCTCAATATTCATTGAATCTAAATTAGCAATACCCGACATTGAAGAAAATACTTTAAAATTATTGTCATTATTTATTATGTCCACACTACCTTCAAACGCTATTGACTTGTTAGTTGGGCTAAATAATAGTGAGTTCCCGTCATACACCTCTTGATCTCTCTTAGATTTTGTTTCAATCAAATACTCTTTAGTAAAAGGATC
>JAYNOQ010000012.1:0-13353 GCA_038113315.1 Flammeovirgaceae bacterium
TCTACCAGTCTAATTAGTTTATTCAAATTTGGTTTATTTTTTTTGAATATTTTTTCTGTTCTAGGATGTATGGGAAAAATCACAGGTATTTTAAAAACTTCTGAAATTTTATTTAATGAATCAACTAGTTTACTAAAATTAATTTTTGCATCGATGTTTTCTTCTCTATGACATGAGATCAAGAAATATTCATCTTTTTTAATTCTAAGGGTTTTTAAAATTTTAGATGATTTTATTTTGTCTATGTTTTTATTCAAAACCTCATACATGGGTGATCCAACCTTGATTATTCTATCAGCTGGTATTCCTTCATTTATAAGGTTATTTGAAGCATTGGAGCTATATGTTAAATTTATATCAGAGATATGATCTACGAGCCTTCTATTTGTTTCCTCAGGAACTCTATAATCAAAGCATCGATTTCCTGCTTCATAGTGAAAGACAGGTATCTTTTTTTTCTTTGCTGCAATAGCTGATAGACAACTATTTGTATCACCTAAAATTAACATTGCATCAGGTGAAATTTTATCTAAGATTGGATCGATTTTTATCATAATCTCACCAATAGTTAAATTAGGATTACCTTTAGCTGCATCAAGATAAAAGTTTGGCGTATCTATTTCTAAATCTTTAAAAAAAACATCATTTAAATTTTTATCATAATTCTGACCAGTGTGAATAAGTGTATGCTCAATAAAACTTGAATTATTTAACCTGTTTATAATAGATGATAATCTTATAATCTCCGGTCTAGTTCCAACTACAGTTACAATCTTAATTTTTTTCATAACATAAAATTAAACTTTTTCAAAGAATGTGTCTGAATCATTTTCATCATAAAACTCATTTATCCAGAAAAGAGTAATAAGTCTTGTATTACCGATATTTTGGATGCTATGAGTATGCCAAACCTTCATATCTATATAACTGGGTGTTTTTCCAGATAAATTATAGGTGTAAACTTTATTAGATCCTATTTTTCTAATTTTTATAACAGCTTCACCTTTTAAAACAGAAAATCTTTCAATTTTTCTAGTGTGAAAATGATTTCCACGAGTATAGCCAGGATTTGTTGTAGAAAAAGATATCTGACCTTTTGAGGATGCCTTTAAAATTTCAGAAAAAGATCCTCTTTCATCTTTTATTAGCTTATGTTTATTAGGGAAAAAAGTTGCAAGTTCTACGTAACTGTGAAAAGTATTAAAGAGATTAACTTTAAATTGATTATTTAAATCAGGAATATTTCCATTTTTAATATATACCTCATTAAAATTATCAATCATATTCTTAACCTTATTAACTTTAATTTTAATATCCTCAATTACTTTGAACTCTGAGCTTGAATTAATTTTTAGTTTTTCAATAATTTGATGAACTAAATTATCAATATATATTAGTGGTACATTTTTATTTTTTTCAACAAAATTTTCAATTTTATTAACAGAATTATAACAAAATGTTGCTATGAAAGAGTTGTAATTTGGTCTACCAAATGGACCAAAAACGTTAGGTATAACTAAATTTATGAAAGTAAACCCATACTTTGACGAAGCATTAAAAAAATTTTCTGAAGATATTTTTTTTGAAACACCATAAGCATTATCATCTTCTTGCTGAATAGAGGAAGCAAAAATTAATTTCCCGTTGAATCCTGTCCTAGATATTGAGTTTATAATCTTATTTGTTATAAATAAGTTTTTATCGAGAATGTCCTGTTCTTTTTCAGACCTGTTTAATCCTGCAAGATGGATTATTGCGTCTGCTTGAGATATAATCTTATCTATTTCCTTCTTGTTTTGAAAAAATTTTTTTTTAAAATTTAAAAGTTCAAAAGAAGACCTTTTAAATTTTAGGGTGTTGTACAAATGATAACCTATAAACCCTTCCTGACCTGTAATTAGTAATTTCAAATCTATCTATTTTAATTCAGACTTGACTAAAGGTAATTTTAAAAGAATTTGAATTAATCTTTCTTTGCTAAGAATTTCAGTATTCCCAGAATTATATTCTAAATGTTCATCTAAATTTGAGTCACCTTCAGAAAAATATTTATCATAGTTCAAGTCTCTACTATCAGCTTGAATTCTGAAATGATCTTTAAGAATTTCAGATTTTAGCATTTCTTCTTTTGTAACTAGAGTTTCATGCATTTTCTCACCATGTCTAATACCAATTTCTCTTATTTTGGATTTAGAATCGAAAATATCGATAAGCGCATTTGCTAATGTAGAAATAGTAGAAGCTGGAGCTTTTTTAATAAAGAGGTCACCTTGATTAGCATTTTCAAACGCATAGTCTACAAGGTTAACAGCATCATCTAGAGACATCATAAATCTTGTCATATTCGGATCTGTAATTGTTAAATCTTTATTTTGTTTAATTTGAGATATAAATAGTGGTATAACAGAACCCCTTGAACCCATAACATTTCCATATCTAGTTCCACAAAAAACAGATTTATTATTATTTAAAATTCTTGACTTAGCTATCATGACCTTTTCCATTAAAGCTTTTGACATTCCCATTGCATTTATGGGATATGCTGCCTTGTCAGTGCTTAAAATAACTACTTTTTTAACTTCAAATGATTCAGCTGCATTTAAGATATTCTCAGTGCCTAGAATATTTGTCTTAACAGCCTCAATTGGGAAAAATTCGCATGATGGAACTTGTTTTAAAGCGGCTGCATGAAATATATAGTCAACATTTTTAACAACATGATTGACTGAGTTTGTGTCTCTAACATCTCCAATAAAAAATTTAACTCTATCATTATTAATTTTTTTTCTTAAGTCATCTTGTTTTTTTTCGTCTCTACTAAATATGAAAATTTCTGAAAATTTATTATCACTTAGAGACTTATTTAAGTATGCATTGCCAAATGAGCCAGTTCCACCTGTTATTAATAGTCTTTTTTTAGCCATTTAAAAGTTTTTTAATTATATCTGAAAGTAATTTTAATGACTTATCCTCTGAAAAAAAGGTTTTTGCAATTATATATCCATTATTTGATATTTTTTTTCTCAAATCGTGATCATCTATTAATTTCTCAATTGACATTTGCAAATTAGTAATATTTTTCGGCTCAATTAATAAAATGTTTTCTAAATGTGTAAAAAAGTTAGGTATTACACCAACAGATGAAGCAATCGATGGGATTCCACTAGATACTGCTTCAATTAAAGCATTTGGCATACCTTCCTGCCATGATGGTAAAACAAATATGTCACATTCCCTTAAATGATAATTAATTTTTTCAGAATTTAACCATCCTGTAAACTTTATATTACTATCAATTTTATTAGTAGTGACGTACTTTTCTATTTTTTTTCTAATAGAACCATCACCAACAAGTATTAACTCAATACTTTTATTCTTTTTAATTAGTCCATTAATAGCAGAAATTAGTTCATTAACTCCTTTTTCTTTTTCAAGCCATCCAACATATAGTATTTTAATATTTAAATTATTATTTATTTTCTTATTAAATCCAATATTTAATAATTCATTTGTTGCAGTCCAGTTAGTAATTAGTTGAATTTTATTAGTAAAGATATTTAGTGAATTTTTTGCAAAATTTTTCCAATTTTCTCCTTGAGCTAAAAAAATATCAGCTTTTTTAAATAAAGTTTTGATTATTCTATTAAAAATTTTATTATTTCTTGTTTGATCAATTAACTTTCCTGCTATAGTAAATATAAGAAATTTTGCTCAAAAAAATTTTTATATAATTATCATGAATCATTTTTAAACAGCGCTAAACCCATCTGAACAAAAAATTAAAACCACTCCAGGTTTTTGAACTATATTGATGTAAATTAAATTTATAAGTCTTTTGATTGCATTAAAAAAACGTTTGACTAAATTTGGCTTTGGATTAGAAATTTGGGAAGTATCCATTTCAATAATTTCGAATTTAGAAAAATGATTAGACTCAATTAAAATTCTACAGGACTTTGCAATTCCACCAAATATATTTCTTTTTTCAGATGGAAAAGACCCGACTATTAATAGTTTATTTTTCATCTAGTTTTCAAAATTTTTATTCTTAAATAATACTACTTTTCTTCTCTCATTAATACAAATTATTTTAAAGTTTCTTTTTATAAGAAAATCCTTTGATTCAGGGAAGGTAGACTCTTGATTTATACCTCTTTCAAAACCTAAATCAGCTGAGATATATTCCACATTTTTAGAAAAAATGTCTAACCCCTCAAGTATTTCAGGTTCATATCCCTCAGCCTCAAGTTTTATAAGTTTTATTTTTGTTTCAGTTAATTTATTTTTTTTTATAAAATCAGAAAGTGTTTGTACGCTAACGTTGTATTTTTCGCTATACCCTTTCATCTCAATAAGAGATGAATCTCCATATTCTGGGTAATAATAAAATGGTAAAACATCATTTGCTTTTCCGAGGGCTGAATTAAAAATATTATCATTTAAGTTATTCCTTTTTAAAGATTCAAACTCTATTTTTCCAGGCTCAAATCCAAAATATTTAATTTTTATTTTTTTATTATTAAAGTAAATCCTTAAATCACCTGTATTTGCACCAACATCAAAGATAATATCACCTTCATTAAATTTTATTTTATTTAAAAGGTATGCTTCCCCAATATCATTGCCTCTTTGCTTTATTCCATTTGAAAATGCCATTAAACCCTGTTTCCTAAAACCAAAGAATTTTTCTTTTGAATTATCTAGACTTATAACTTTATATTTTGGCATGTAAGCCCCTAGCTTGGATAATTTAAATCTGTGGTTCTTCTTCAAAAAAAGAAAAAATAAATTTATAACACCTATAAAAACACTATCTGGAATTTTATAATTAGATATTAATTTAAAAAAAACTGATTTTATGTAGCTTTTTATATGATTCATATATATTGTAAGCTTAATTGATTAGGATTTTTTCGTACATATGTGTCATTCTTTTTAAGGAAAAGTTATCTATTGCAAAATTCCTGGCATCTCTGGTTATTTTAATTATTTTCTTTTTATCCATTTTATACATCAAATCAATAGTATTATAAATTGATTCAGGCTCAAGATGATTGCACATAAGACCTCTGTTATAGCCAATTATTGTCTCATTATCACATACTCTAGAACAGATTACTAAACATCCATATATCATAGATTCACATATTGCGTTAGCAAATCCCTCATATCTACTAACATGGATTAAAGCATCAGAAGTTTTGTATAGCTCATAAATATTGGAAACTTCCCCAATAAATTTAAATTTAGAATTAAGAATGGGATTTTCTGACAATAGTATATCCATCTTTTTTTTCATAATCTTAGACTTTTTATCATTAGAATCTAACCTTCCAGCCCATTTTATCTCAGGTAACCATCCATTTATCTCATGAAAAAGCTTAAGAGATTTTAATAGATTATATCCATTTTTTTGAAAAGTTATTCTTCCGACAACTAAAAGTTTTTTTTGGAAACTATTACTTTCGGAAATTTTCTTGGTTGACATTTTTTGAATATCATAGCCATTCCAAACTGAATAAACTTTTTTTAGATTAAAAAATCTTTTCTTCAACAATAAAGCTTCACTTTGACTATTGGCAACTACTGAGTCTGAAATTAAACAAGAAAAATAAAATAAAACTCTTATAAAAAGAGGTATGCTAGCTAAAGATGAATTTCTCTCGCATACAATAAGCTTTGAATTTAATCCAATTTTGGCAAAACAAGAATAAATACTAGGTATTTGCATGAAGCTTATTATTCCATCAAAATCTTTTTTTATGATTTTTCTTAAAGCATAGATTATAAAAAAATGTTTTAAAAAAGGTAAGTAATATTTTTTCTGTTTATAAGAATGTGATTTGATTTTTAATCCGCTTAATTCATCAAGAAAAAAATTACTGTAGGAATTATAATAAAAAAGCTCAACATTATGTCCTCTTTGTTTTAAACCTTTTGCAAGATTGATTATTTGCTTTTGTGCACCTCCTGATCCCAATGAATCTATAATTAGTAAGACTTTCATAATATCACTTATTTCTACTAGTATTTTTATCAAACCAAAGAATTAATACATAAACTCTCCATATTGATAAAGAGAAGTCTATACTACCATTAAAATGGGCATACATTAATTCTTGAAATTTTTCGATATTAATACCTGAAATTTTTTTTAGATTTTTCTTATTTAGTTTTTTCTTTATTTCATTTTTTAATTGATTCCTTGACCACTCCTTTATTGGAACTGAAAATCCTTTTTTAGGAACATCAAAAATTTGCTCAGGAATATATTTTTTAAGTATATCTTTTAACATCTTTTTTCTTTTTTTTAAACTATACCTATAATCTACAGGCAATGATCTTGCAAATTCAATAATTCTATAATCTAAAAACGGACTTCTAACTTCAACAGAGTATGCCATACTAGCTCTGTCAACCTTAACATTACTATCATTTTCTAACCATAATTTAATATTCAAATCCGCTATATTTTGAAAAATATTATTCGAAAAATTGAAAATTGATTCATAGTTATCAAACCAACTAGTCCTGTCATTCAGATACAAAGGCTGTGATATAAATATTCTTTTTATATAACTTCTAATATCTTTAAGAATAAAAATTTCTTTTAGCACCCTCTTATCTTTTTTTAAAAAAAATGATAAACTTTTGAATGGAAAAACATTTGATAAAACTCTTCTTATTCTGTATGGAATTTTAAAGATTGTGAAAACCCATTTCGATATAAAGAAGTGATTATACCCAAAGAAGCTTTCATCTCCTCCGTCACCAGACAGAACTACTGTTACATCATTTTTTGCTTTTTTATTAATAAACATAGAGGGTATTGCAGAAGAGTCTGCAAATGGTTCGTCATAAAAATTGTTTAAATGAGGAATCAGATCAACTAAATCTGAAGATTTACATATAAAATTCTTATGATTTGTATTAAGAATTTTTGAAAATGTTTTGGCAAGTTTACTTTCATCGTAATGCGCTTCCTCAAAACCAACTGTAAATGTATTTATTTTTTTATTTGATATTTTAGATGCAATTGATGCTATCAAAGCTGAGTCAATTCCTCCAGATAAATAAGTTCCCATTGCAACGTCAGAATTTAATCTTATTTTAACTGAATCATTGATTAGCTTTTCAAGCTCGATTAAAGCTTTATCGTATGAAATTTTTACTTGTTTAATTTTTTTTAAATCCCAATATCGTTTTATTGAAATTTTATTTGATTTTAAGTTAATAATCATGTAACAGCCTGGTGAAAGTTTATTGATTTCGTTATATATTGATAGTGGGCTTGGTATATACCCTGTCTTTAAATATGCAGAAATTGCATTGTTATTGATTGTTAAGCTATTAGTTTCAAGAGGTGAGATTTGGCTAGAAATCTCAAACTGGCCATTATTAAATGTATAATAAAATGGCTTAACCCCTAACCTATCTCTTGCTGAAAAAATAATATTTTTCTTTGAATCATAAATTGAAAAAGAAAACATTCCGTTCATTTTATGAAGCATTTTTCTTCCCCATTTATGATATGAAATTAAGATTACCTCGGTATCACTTGTTGTTTTAAATTTATACCCTAAGTTAATAAGTTCAGCCCTTATTTCTTTGTAGTTATATACTTCACCATTATAAGTTAAGTAAAGTCCATCATAGTAAAATGGTTGATTTGACCTTTTATCCAAATCAATAATTGATAATCGTAAATGCGCCACAGATATTTTTCCAACTTTAGAATATCCTGTATTGTCAGGTCCTCTAAACTTAATTCTATTTATTTTGTTAATAATAGAGTCTTTCTTTAAATCTAAATTGGTAATATAAATTCCACACATAATTTTTAGTAGAGGTTGACATGATTGAAATTAGAACCAAACACCTTTGAATATCTTTCAATTGATGTTCTTGGTCCATATATGATTTTTTTTTCATAAAGCATCTCCAGTTCAACAATACAGTTGTTTGGTGATAACTTTAAATTTGAGAAATTGAAAGTTTCAAACAACGCTTTAATTTCCTTAAACTTTGATCTTGGAACATTAAAAGAAGGATGAAGTTTAATCACTCCTTTATAATTCATTTCTTTAGCAAGCTTTTCAAACATTTCCTTCCATTGGGATTTATCTAATCTTCTATCTGCACATGTTAAGCCTATATTATGTGTTCCCATGTGAATAGGTTTGTAGTATTTTTTTAAATCGTTAAAATTTTTAAGTAAAAATTTTTTAGATGATTCTATTGATGGAAATGATTCATTTGAAATTCCAATAAAGGCATAAGCATCATCTCGGTAAAAGTATCCAATACCATCAGTTTTATAAATTTTATTTTTCCAATTATTCTTTATTTTAGTTAAAAGGCTTATCTGATTATAATCATAAGGTTTCCAATTCATATATGATGCTTGTCCTTCCTCAACATATACATGGCCCAAACACATATTATCATTCAAGACCCAGTTTACTTCTCTATAAGCAGATGTAGCATATACTAAAAATTTTTTGTTGAACTTTTTAATTTTATTCAAGATTATGTTACCAGTTGGGCTAATAAAAAATAATTTTTCAATATACCTATCATAGGATTTTGGCATGACCTTAAGACTTTCATTATTAAACATTTTAAGGCTAGAATTTCTAAATGAAATAAGAAGAATATTTTTTGGATTAATTTTATAAAAATCAATAATCATTCTAAAAATCATTGCAGTGACTGGACTAACTACAAAAAAGACATTCAGTAAATCTTCATTTTTTGATTTTATTATTATTTCTGGGATATCATGTCTCATTTTATTTTTAATGTTTGTCAAAAAGCGATGAATCCTTAACCTGAATACTGTCTTTATATGACATCTCAATAAAAGATGTTTTTGTTCCAAATAATTTGTTTTCTTTAAGGCAATTCCAAAGTGTAGCGATAATACTTCCATTAAACCTGTAAAGCCTTTCTTTATCAAATGTAAGTTTTCTAAATCTCCCAGGATTAATTAAGTTTAAGCCTGACTTACCATAATTAAACATAGGTTCTCTCTCTTCTTGAACAGAGACCACTGAATCAGATTCAGTTATAATTAAGTTGTTTATAGCCTTATCTATATGAGAAGTTTTTCTATTTATAGCATGGAGGCTTAGATAAACAATAATATCTGGATATTGATTTTTATTTTTAAAAAAAAGTTCTGCAGCAGAATTCATAAAGTTAGTTATCGGAATGTTTTTTGAATCTTTACTTTCTTCTCTAAGTAATCTTAAATGTGGTTTTACTTTATTTTCTTCCTCTAATTTTTTTGAGAAGCTTAAAACATTTTTACTCTTTGAAGAAACAATAAGTTCGTCAATTTGATTTGAACCTAATGCATTATTTATTGCAATTTCAAGTAATGTAGTACCATTAATTTTCTGATATGGAACATCCTTCATATTTGGATAAGATTCCTTAACAGGAATAACTGCTAACACTTTTGGTTTAAAATTATTCTTTTCTTTAGAACGTATTTCATGGAATATTTTAGCCCTTGCATTCAACAATCTCTCGTTATCTTTACTCAGAGAGCTATAATGTTGTCTGTAATAAAACAAAGGAAGGTCTATACTAATTGCTCCTATTTTTTTATACAACTTGAACCACAGGTCCCAACCATCTTGTGCGTCTACATTTTCTGTATATCCGTTAACATTTCTTAAAGCATTTGTTTCAACTAAAGTACAAGCTCCATGAGGAGGTAAATGACCAACTAGATCTTCTTTTCCTAGCTCATGTCTTCTTTCTATTCCAATAATTTTTCCTTTTTCGTTGGTATAAAAGTAGTTTCCATAGGCTATACCAGCTTTTGAGTTTTCTTCTAACTTCTTAACCATAATTAAAAGGGCAACCTCATGAAGCCAATCGTCTGCATCTAATCTAATAATATATTTTCCATTTGCAATTTCAAGTATGTGATTTGCAAGTTTTTGAAGTCCAACTGGTTGTGAGTTTAAAATAAATTTGATTTTCGTTGGAAATTTTTTTATAAAATTTTTAGCAATTTTTTCAGTATCATCATTTGAACCTTCATCTATAATATATAGTTCCCAATTTGAATAAATTTGATTTAAAACGCTTTTAACCGCTTTATCTAGATATTTTCCATAGTTTTTAGATGGAATATAAATAGTTACTAAAGGTTCATCTTTCATAATTTTTAAATTTTATAATCAACATCTATAATTAGTTTATCAAAAGGGTTTATATCTTTTAATGTTGTTGCTCCAATTAATTTTTTATAGTCTCTTGCATCTGTTCCAATTGCTGGTCTTAAAAAGACTAAATCATTTTCATTTATTATTTCACCTTTCTTCTTACCATTTCTTAGGAAAACTCCTCTTCTAAAAGATATATCATGATTGTTTTCTATTTCAATATTTAATAGTTTCTTTTCATTTTCACCTTTAATTAAATTAGTATCATGTATAAATTTTTTTAACTCATTTATCTCTTCAATAGTAAGGGAAACTTGATGATCCCTAAATTTTTTATTAATTCTTGAATCATCATCAGTAAAATGAAATTCAATTATTTCCGCATTCATAATAATTGCGGTTTTAATAGCTTCAATTCCAATTGTATGATCAGAGTATCCAACAGTCAGACCAGTTTGATCTTTATATGTTTTCATTACGTTTAAATTAACATCACTATTCATTATAGGGTACATAGATGTACACTGAAGAACACCCATATTAGCTCTGTTTTTATAAATTGCATTTGTATTTTGAATAAAATTAATAGCTTGAAAAACTTCATTTTGACTTGAAAGACCAGTAGATAAAATAATAGGCTTGCCAATCATTGAAATTTTTTTTAAAAATGGATATGCAGTTAGATCTCCTGATCCTATTTTATAAAAATCAATGTATGGGTCAATAATATCAATTGAATCTAGGTTCCAAATAGAAGCTGAATAAAATACTTTATTCTTTTTACAAATTTTTGCTAATTCAATGTGTTGATCCATACTTAATTCAAATTTTTTAAAATGTTGATTTCTTTCAGGACTTAATTTTTTGTTTACTATAGAATCTGCATCATATATCTGATACTTTATGCAATCAACCTTTGATTTTATTGCAAGCTTAGTCAGTTCTAAGGCCTTTTTAAAATCACCTTCATGATTTCCTCCAATTTCAGCAATCAAAAAAGGAGTTTTTGAATTTATTTTCCAGATTTCATTTAGTTTATAATCCATTATTTAATTTTATTTTCAAAAAGATTCCTCAGAGTTTCATAAACATTATTTCTTTGAATTTGATAGAATGATTCCTCAAAGAATTCAGGAAATTGAATTGTTTCTCCAAGATTCATAGATGCTAGTATATGGTATTTGTTTTTATGGTTTATTAAAAAATTATAGACCGAACTACTTGAAGATCTCTTTGAATTTATAATATCTTTCAGATTAATGTTGTCCTCCCACTCAAAAATATTTGGACACCCTTTGTACCAGGTAGATCCAAAGGTAATAGATGGTTTCTCTAATATTGCCGCTTCTAAAGCTACAGTTCCTGTTATTGTAATAACAAGCTGAGATTTTTGTATTAATTGGATGGTGTTATAATTATTTCCCACAAGTTTTAAACCGCTAATCTTCTTAAATAAATTATATATTAATGGACTTCTTCCTCTTGATCCCCTCATGTTAGAATATAATTGTGAAGGATGCTCTTTTAAAACAATTTGAATATCCTCTGGTAAACTCTTTCTTAGATTAATCAAAGCCATTAGTTGATCATGAAAAAAACCTCCATCAGAAAGTGTAGTTCTTTCAGGTTCATAGTGTAACGGGAAATAGACAAACTTTGATGGAAGATCTGAATTATCTTTGTTTCTATTAAATTCTTTTGCTAGATTCTTCTTTCTTTTACCTCTTATATAGTACCTAGTAAATACTCCAAAATTATAAGGATTAATAGGGTTATATTTTGAAAGAAGGTACCACCCAAGATTATGTTTGATGTCCTTTAAAATATTAATAATTTCAAATGAAAAAAATTGTTTAATTTTTGCAATAAAATACAACCCCTTTCTTTGATCTGTCATATATGAAATTTCATAGTCTTGATTTTTCTGTTTCACGACTGAAATAAAATTTTGAATTTTAGTATCAATATATTTATCATACTTTCCAAAACTATTTTCTTGCATAGAAAGTATTTCTCCACTTTCCATGTTATGTAATGATAACATTGGTGCTAACATTGAATTAACAAACTTGTATGACGGTATTTTTAAAAACTTACAAATTTCATAGATCAAATACGTTACATGATTGTGAGGAGCCTCTGCACAAACTAAAAAATCTGGTTTTTCTTTATTAAATTTTACTAAAAACCAAAGTAATGTGTTATGAAAATAAACTTCACGATCAATTCTATGAAATGACCCATTTAGGTCTAATCTATCCATTAATTTCAAGCATCTATCTTTAGCTATCAAGTAGTTTTTGGATGAAAAAAAATCAATATATTGTCCAGAATATTCAACTGAAGGTATCTCGTAAGGTCGATGAAGAAAAGTTAAATTACTGATAACATTTTTACCAAATATTTTTTTTGCTTTTGTATAATGACGATCATCTCCAAACCATAAGATTGGTTCCGCAATTTTATCGTCATAAAGTCTTTTTGCAACATCGAACCAATGATCTGGAATTGTAACTAAATAACAGTATTTTTTCATTTTATTTTTTTTCTAAAGCCCAATTTTTGGCTAAATGGATTATATTTTGAGTTTTGATATTTTCCTCAAGATTATCTGTTTTTTTTGCAATCCATCTAACTTTTTTTAAATCATCTTTATTATCAACAGTTAAACTTATATCTAAGTAATTAATATAATTATTATCATGGTTTACTCGCACAATATCAAATTTACTCTGATGTTTATAAAAATATCTTGTTAAATGTTCTTTGTCAGCCGGATCAAGATTCATTTTTTCAATTCTTTTCAAAGATTTAACTGAAATAATTTCCCCTGAAAAACCAGGAGGTACTTTTCTAGGGTTTGTATTTGTTGTAAGATCCGGTAATTCTTTAAAATGTTGATCTATTAAATCTTCATAAATATTTAGATCAAAAAAAGGTCTATCACCACAAACTCTAATAAAATTTTTATATCCAAAAAATTCAGATGCATGAATAGCTCTATTAATTAAATTATTTTCTGAGCCCCTAAAAACATCAACTTTCAAGTTTTTAGCTAAATCACAAAGTACATCATCTTCAGTATTAATTGTAGTGGCTAAACATATATGGTCAATCCTATCTAATTTATATAATCTATTTCTATCTCTCCATTGTGGGATACCTTTTGTAT
>JAYNOQ010000012.1:13363-29152 GCA_038113315.1 Flammeovirgaceae bacterium
ATCTAGGACTCTTTCAAATAGAGATTTCCCATTAATTAGCTTGAGACTTTTACTTGGCAGTCTAGTTGAAAGCATTCTAGAAAAAATTATTGCTCCAAGCTGCATTATTTATTTTTTTTATTTTTAAAATCTAATAAATACTTCTCTTGTACTGGAGTACCTCTACATATATCTCTTGAAGCTACTAATCCAATAATTGATTTTAAGAACTTAGGTTTCATTCCAAAACCAGGCCTTATACTTTTTACATGTTCTTCTTTTATTTTATTACCTTTTTTTATGTCTTGAATGAAATAAAGTGATCTTCTAAATTTTATATTTTCTATCTCACTTGATTTTTTAGAATAGTCAACTTGACCTTGTGCTGTCCATGCTATATATGCTGTATCACATAAGTCTTTGAGTTCATTTGGTTCCAAAGAAAAACTGTCATCCGGGCCACCAGCCATTCTATCAAGAGTAAAGTGTTTTTCTATTATTGATGCTCCATGAGAAATACTACTAACAGATGTGATATTACTCAACGTATGATCTGAGATTCCTACAACAAGATTATGTCTATTTTTAATATCACTTATTGTTTTCAAGTTGTAATCAGATACTTTAGCAGGATATCCACTAACACAATGTAATAAGGCAATTTCATTACAACCAGAATCTCTACATGCATTAACGGCTTCCTCTATTTCAATTTCGTTTGCCATTCCTGTAGAAATAATTATAGGTTTTTTTGTACTTGCTATATACTTTATTAGAGGTATGTCTACTATCTCAAATGATGCAACCTTGTATGCAGGAGTGTTTAAATCCTCTAAAAAATCAACAGCACTCTTATCAAATGGAGAGCTAAACAATGTTATGTTAAGTTTTTTGGCATAATCGAAAAGTTCTTGATGCCAATCCCATGGAGTATGGGCGCTTTCATATAAGTCATAAAGAGTTTTTCCCTTCCACAGACCATCATTAATCTTAAAATCTTGTAAATCAGACTCAATCGTTATTGTATCAGCTGTATAAGTTTGAATCTTTATAGCATTTGCTCCTGCCTTTTTAGCTCTGTCTATAATTTTAAAGGCATTATCAATATTCCCATTATGATTTGCTGACATTTCTGCCACTATGTATGGCGGGTAGTCTACCCCTATGTTTATCTTATCAATCGTGATTCTATTCATTGTTAACTTTTAAAATATAATGTCCTACTTCAGCTTTAAGTTTAAAGAGCGTAAATCCACAACTTTCAACCATTTTGATAGACGCTAGGTTATCTTGTTTAATCAAGCAAATAAATTTTCCTTTCCTGCCCTCTAAATAATTCATCATCATTTTAGATCCAATTTTTTTGTTTCTTTCCGATGGAGCTACAGTATATGATAATTCAATTTCATGATTAGGTAATTTTTTTTCTTTAATTGTTCCAATTGGTTTGCTGTAATCATAAAATATATATTGTGTAATGTCTTTATCTTTAATTAAATCTTTAATATAATTTTTATGCTCCTTTATACAAACCTGACTCTGGTTAAATGAATTCTTCCTCGTGATTCGGTCGTTTAACCATTCGTATAGAATCGGATAATCAGTATATTGAATTTTTTTTAAAGTGTATTTAGACATATTATATTCAAACTAGTTTATAATTACTCTCAATTCTATTTGTTTTCAGATAGTTTTTTCAATAAATCACTTATTCTTTGGTCATCTACATTAATTTTTGATACTATTTCCCTAGCTTCATCTGGAGCATACTTAAACCCAAGTCTAAGAATATTCATCCAGTTAATATTATTATTTGATCTAATTTCTTCAATTTTATCAATTATTTCTAAGTCTGTCATTTTTATGTAATTTAAATTATTGTTTTATGTTAACTCAAATGCTTATTTATATCAATTAAATCTTGATTATTATCAAGTTTTGAGATTATATCAAGCCAATTAAAAAATATATTTGGACTAAAAGATTTAAAAATTCTTTCAATTAAAATAAAATCCTCCATCCAGTCTACTGTCAATCTTAATCTTGAATAGTCTTTTCCATTTGAGTAATTACTTATTTTGAATTTTCCTGATTCTCTTATATATGATGTAACATGCTCTCTATCATATTTTGAAGTTGCCTCATAATTTGCCCTTTCTAGTGCTTTAAAGGAGAATACTTCGGTGTCTAGCCCTTTTGGAAAGGATCTTGGATAAATATTTGAAGTGTATTCAGTCGAGCTATCAAAGTATTCTTTTACTGTATTATCAATTATTAAAGGGTCAATTAAAGGGCAGTCGGCAGTTATTCTTACAATGTTCTCTATGTTAAATTGTTTAGCGGTGTAATAATATCTCGATAGAACATCTTCTTCATCGCCAACATAATACTTAATTTCTTTTGAATCTAGATATCTAATAAAATCATAATTATCTTCTCTTTCTGATGTAGCAATAATAATTTCACTAATTGAAGATGACTTTGAAATTCTTTCTATTACATAATCAATCATTGGTTTTCCAATTATTTTTTTCATTATTTTACCTGGTAATCTAGTGGAGCCCAT
This sequence comes from Flammeovirgaceae bacterium, assembly GCA_038113315.1. GTDB lineage: Bacteria > Bacteroidota > Bacteroidia > Cytophagales > MED-G16 > MED-G16. Next base: position 15,909 of record JAYNOQ010000012.1, read on the forward strand.
TCTTGCTTGAATAATTGCTGAGACTTGTTTCATCCTACTAAAGATTTAAAGACTTTTATTACTTTTTCTTGATCATCATCTGTTAAAGAGTAATAAAGTGGAATTGATAGCGCTTGATTATAAAATTTTAGGGATACTGGATGGTCCTCTGAATTGTATCCTTTTGATGAATAATAAGGTTGAGAGGTGACGGGGATGTAGTGAACTTGACATAAAATTCCATACTCTTTAAGTCTTTTCATTAAAGATGCTCTAGTATATTTTATTTTATCATAATCAATTCTAATTACATATAAATGATGAGAGCTAATCTCTCTTCCATTATATTGAGCTGGTTTTAAATTATTAAATTCTTTGAAGGATTTATCATATTTTTTTACAAGTTTTCGTCTTCTATCTATGAATCTATCTAATTTTTGTAATTGAGATAATCCAAGTGCACATTGAATATCAGTTATTCTAAAATTAAATCCTAAGTCTTGCATTTCATAATACCATGGATTATTTATGCCTTCAGTCTCACTTTGACTTTTATTTATAAAATCATCATCAAGCTTATTAATACCATGACTTCTTAACCGTAATAAACTTTTATATAATGAATAATTATTTGTGGTAATCATTCCCCCTTCTCCTGCAGCAATTGATTTTACCGGATGAAAAGAAAATCCTGCCATGTCAGAGTATTTACATGAACCCACCATTGAACCATCATGATGTTTAGATCCTAATGCATGTGCAGCGTCTTCAATTATATATAAATCATACTTTTTTGCAATCCTATTAATTGATTCCATATCACAAGATAGTCCAGCAAAATGAACAGGAATAATAACTTTTATAGATGGGTTTTCAATAATCGTATTCTCAAGTTCTTCTGGACAGATATTTATGGTTCTTGAATCAATATCTGAGAATACTGGTTTGGCACCACAATATAAAACACTATTGGAGGTTGCAACAAATGTAATAGGAGAGGTAACCACCTTATCACCTTTCATAACACCTAGAACAAGATTTGCTAAATGTAGTCCTGATGTCCATGAAGAAACCGCTACTGCGTATTTTGCTCCAACAAATTTTGCAACAGCTTTTTCAAATTTTTCTACTTCATTACCTTGAGTTAGATTTTTATATCTTAAGACTTCCTCTACAGCCTTAATATCATCATCATCAATATAATGCTTCCCGTAGGGTATTATTTCATGATTTTTTTTCATTATATAACTTGTAATCTTGCCAGATTACTAAATTTTGAAATATTATTGTTCTTTAACTCTTCGTATGTTCCACTTTCAATAATTTCTCCATCTTCAAGTAGAAAAATTTTGTCAACTTTCTTAATTGTTGAAAGTCTATGAGCAATGATTACTATTGTAATTTTTCCCATTAATAAGTTAATGCTTTTTTGAATCTCAGTCTCTGAGTCTGAATCAAGTGAGCTTGTTGCTTCATCTAGAATAAGTAATTTAGGCTGCCTAAAAATCTCTCTTGCGATAGCCAATCTTTGCTTTTGGCCACCAGAAAGCATTAATCCTCTGTCACCTACTAAGGTGTCAAAGCCATTTGGAAGTGAATTAATAAAGTTTAAAATATTGGCTTTTTTACAAGCCTTAATTATTCTAGAATCATAATTCATCTTATCCGTATTGGATTTCCACATAGATATATTATTACGAATAGTATCATCAAAAATTATAGGATCTTGAGAAACATAACCTACTTGATTTCGCCATTGATCAATATTTATTTTATTTGCATTTAATCCATCTATTTTCATTGTACCAGAACTAGGTATATTAATCATTGTCAAAATGTCAACAAGAGATGTTTTACCCGAACCTGAAGCTCCTACAATTCCAATTGAACTGTTAAAAGGAATAGATAGGCTTATAGATTTTAGAATATTTCCTTTATTTTCATCGTATTTGAAAGAGACATCTTTTAGAGTTAATTTTTCCTTAAAGTTTATTTCTTCCTTTCCACTTTTTAAAAATTGATTTTTACTTTGAGATAGAAATTCTTTATTTATTAATTCTAGACTACCGATATATTCAAAGGTACCTTGAAATCCATTTTGAAGAGCAAGAATAGAGTTTAATGCTCTGTAAAAAAGTGCTATTGAGATAAGAAGTGGTTCAAGTCTTAATCCTAGGATAAATATTTGAATATATATTAAAGTTACAATTAAAATTACAGCTATTGGTTCTCTTACTGACTGAGTAAAAGCAGCCGCTACTCCAGTTTTTATTTGATTGGATGATAAGATTTTTATTGATTTGATTATATTTTTTTGTAATCTAAAAATTTGATTAGTTGAAACTAAATATTTAAATCCCTGTAAAGTTTGGATTAGCCACTTATTTAAATTTCCATCTTCTTTTGCAGTTACAATTGAGAGAGTTCTTACATATTTATTAATTCTCAAGAAAAGAAATACAATGATTAGTCCAATACCTAGTGAAATTGAACCAAGTATAGCAGAGACAGAAAAAGCAAGTATTATTAGTATAGTAGTATTAATTAAATTTGACATAAAAGTGGTTAGTTTCCTAAAAGCTATCAATGTCTTTGAAGGTTGTTCATTAATTAAATTTATCAAGTGTCCTGTATTTTTTTTGGTATAGTAACTATAGGTCATTGAAGTGTACAAATTAAACAACCTTTGTTTTATTGTTTTAAGTAGTTGCCCTGTTAGATAAGAATTGTATGATAAGGCTATAAATACTAAGCAGCCCTTTATAATAAAAATTGAAGTAATTAATACCAATATTGAAAACATTGAATTTTCAATTCCAAGCCAGTTAATAAAATCATTTACTAAAATTAAAAAAGAGTTTGACTCTTGATTTGAAGACGAATTGTCAAAAGATTGTATAAGGGGAAGAAACATTATAATTCCTATTCCTTCGAAAAGAGATGCGACTGCTCCAAAGAAATAGACAAAAAACATTCTAAGACCTAAATAATCTTTAAATATTTTGATATACCTAACTAAGTCTACAATTTGATTCATTTAAAGCCTATTTATAAATTTTTTATTTTCTAGGAATCCTTTTAAGTCATATATAACAGACTCTTTGCTTTTGACTAAATTATTGATATTAATATTTTTGAAATTTTTATGAGCTACGGCTAGAATTATTCCATCATAATATTTATTATTCAAGTCAGAAATAAGTTTAATTCCATACTCTTCTTTAAATGCCTTGTTGTCAACTAGTGGATCATAAATATCAACAGCATAGTTTATGTCATTTAAGAAGTTGTAAATATCAACAACTTTTGTATTTCTAAAATCAGGACAGTTTTCCTTGAACGTAACACCAAGGATTAATATTCTATTTTTCTTCTTTTTATGTCCAGAATTCTCAAGAAAGTGAATCATTTGATTAGCAACATAAATACCCATTTCATCATTCAATTTTCTTCCGGATAAAATTATATTTGCATCATAACCTGTTTTTTTTGCTTTATCAGCTAAATAAAATGGATCAACACCAATACAATGCCCCCCTACTAGACCTGGCCTAAAATTTAAAAAGTTCCACTTTGTGGAGGCGGCATCTAAGACATCATTAGTATCAATATTTAATTTATTGAAAATTCTAGCTAGTTCATTTACAAAAGCAATATTTATATCTCTTTGAGCATTCTCGATTACTTTAGCTGCTTCTGCAATTTTAATCGATTGAGCCTTATGAGTACCTGCTTGAATAACAGAAGAATAGAGTTTATCAATTTTATCTGCTATATCATTATTTGAACCTGATGTGACCTTAACAATAGATTCAATCCTATGATTTTTATCGCCTGGATTAATTCTCTCTGGGGAGTAACCACAGAAGAAATCACTGTTATAAATTAATTTACTAGTTTTCTCTAAAACTGGCACACATTCTTCTTCTGTGCATCCAGGATAAACTGTACTTTCATAGATTACTATATCACCTTTTTTTAATATCTTCCCGATCTTTCTGGTTGCTTCAATTAATAAATTTAAATCTGGAGATTTGTCCTTCTTAATTGGAGTTGGCACAGTAATTATATAAACGTTACAATCTTTAATTGCTTTTATATTATTTGAAATTTTGAGATTTTTTGATAAGGAGTTTTTTAGTTCTTTTTTAGAAACTTCATTGGTATTATCTATAAATTTATTTAACTCGTTAACCCTGGATTTATTAATATCAAATCCTACAACTTTATATTTTTTTGCAAAACATACAGATACAGGCAATCCAACATAACCCAAACCAATTACTCCAATTTTATTTTTTTTCATGATTTACCAATAAAAAAAGTTTGAAACCCTAATTTATTTAATTCAATCTGATCTAAAATATTCCTTCCATCAAAAATCCATGAAGGTTTTTTCATTAGATCATATATCTTTGTCCAATCTAATGCAACAAATTCGTCCCACTCAGTACATATTACTATCAGACTAGACATCTTTACAGATTCCAAGGGTGATTTGTATATTTTAATTCTTTTGGAAAAATTGTCAAATTTAACTTTATCATTATTTGTTATTTGATATATATCATCAAGAATTCTTTTTTTGTCTACCAATGGATCGTATATTTTTAAATTATATCCATTTTCTAATATCATTTTTGCAAGATAAATTGATGCTGATTCTCTAGAATCATTAGTATTTTTTTTAAACGACCATCCTAAAATGCTTACAGTTGAGGTTGTATCAGAAATGGTGGAAATAATTTTCTTAGCAACCCTTTCTGTTTGATAAAGATTGATTTTAACTACACTCTCCCAATAATCAGCAACCTCGTTTAGTCCATAAAATTTTGATATGTATACAAGATTAAGTATATCTTTCTTAAAGCAACTTCCACCAAATCCAATTGAAGATTTTAAAAATTGAGATCCAATTCTTGAATCCATCCCAGTTGCTTTTGATACTTCTTCAATGTTTGCGCCTGTTTTTTCGCAAATGGCTGAGATACTATTTATTGATGAAATTCTTTGAGCAAGCATTGCATTGGATACAAGTTTTGATAATTCAGAGGACCATACATTTGTTTTTAAAATTTTTTTACTTGGAATCCATTTCTTGTATATGTCGACAAGTGCATTTACAGCTTTTTTACCGCTTTCAGTATCATCTCCTCCGACTAGAACTCTATCAGATTTAAAAAGGTCATTGATTGCTGTTCCTTCAGCTAAAAATTCAGGATTTGATATAATTTCAAAATTTATATTTGGTTTCTTGTGAAGATTGATTACATCTTTTAATTTTTCTGCTGTTCTAACTGGTAATGTTGACTTTTCAACAATTATTTTATCTCTTGAAGATACTTTTGCAATTATTTTAGCAGAGTTTTCAATATTTGTTAAGTCTGCAGCATATCCTTGTCCTTCACCACTCGTTTTGGTTGGAGTATTCACTGCTAAAAAAATCATTTCAGAGTCATCTATGTTCTCTTCAACTTCAGTAGAAAAAAATAAATTGACATTTCTTACTTTCGAGATTATATCAGATAGTCCTGGCTCATATACAGGTAATTTTTTAACATCTCCATTCCATGCACTAATTTTATCTTTGTTTATATCTACAACAGTAACTTTAATATTTGGGCATTTCAAAGCAATGACTGCCATTGTCGGTCCTCCAACAAATCCAGCTCCAATACAACATATTTTTGAAATTTTCATTTTAATCTTTAATTAACCAGGATGATGATTGAATTTTATCACCTAAACCATCTAATAGTTTTATTTTATTTTTCTTACATATTTCTAACTCAGGAATTATATCATTGTTTTGATCACCACCATTAGCAAAAGTTAGTTTATAGTCGCCGGTATATATATTAGAAATTTTTTCAAGTGTTAGACATACACTTCTATCTTTATCGACAGATAAAAATACTTCATCAACAATTCTTAGTTCTTTAATAATTATAATTCTCTCTTCTTGACTCATAAACTCTTTTGATCCTTTAATCTTTCTTTGAATATCATTATTTACTATCACAATAAGTTTATCTCCATAAGATTTGGCTTTATGGAAATACTCAATATGGCCTTTGTGTAAGGGATTAAAGTATCCTGAAACTATTACTATTCTTTTTTTCATTTAAACTCTTTTATAGTCATCATCAAGTCTAACAATATCATCTTCACCAAAATATTTGCCAGTTTGAACCTCGATAAATACAAGATTTTCTTTTGATTTATTATGTATTCTATGTTTGGATTTAGCAGGAATTTCAATACTATCTCCATAATTTAAATTTTTTTCAATATCGTTAAGTGTAACTAATCCCTTTCCACTAACAACAGTCCAAATCTCTGACCTTTTATTATGGAACTGATAACTTATTCTTTTACCAGGATAGATAGTAATCCTTTTAACCTTATAACTAGTATTTTCAGCAAGAATTAAAAAGTTACCCCAGGGTCTTAAAGTGTTTTTATCATCCATATATAATCAGTCTTTATTTAATAAATTGATGAAAAATTGATTGGAAGGTTGTTTTTTTGAAAGATAAAAACTTACTTTTCTACCTATTAGTTTTTCTATTTTTTTTTCTAATTGAGATATATATTCAAAGTTTAGATCTTCTCCCACTAAGAATACTTCAATATTTCCAGAGTCAATTCCTTTAGCATAGTCACCAATTAATGCAATTTGCTTAACATTCCCCATTCTTTCTATCACGACATCTACTAAGTCTTCCAATCCAAGATGTTTTAGAACAACTTTTCTTAGTGTTTCATATAGCGGATGATGAATATTCACCTTATACTCCACTTTATTATTTTTTTTATATTTTTTCAAGTAACCTGCATCGTATAAATGGTTTAATTCTTTTCTTATGGAGTTGGTAGATTCCCCCATTTCATTAGCTAATCCATTGAGATACCCTTTGTTCGTTTGAGATATAAAGAACTTAATTAAAAGTCTTAACCTAGTTTTTGATGTAATTAGCTGATTTAACATAATAAAAATAAAATCAAGTTATAAAGGTACTTATTATTATGTAATTTTGCAACTTAATATTAAAATTAACTATTAAGTTTTATAATTAACATATATTTATACTAACTTAAATTTGATTATATCTATTCAAAATGATTATTGAAATTGCTTTAATTTCTTTTTTCCTTTCACTACTAAGTACATTTTTTTTTCAAAAACTATTTATTAAAAAAAAAATTATTGACAAAATAAATAATCGATCATCTCACTCGACAATATCAACTAGGTCAGGAGGGGTTTCTATTTTTTTAACAGTTTTTTTAATTTCTATTTATTATTATTTAAAAGGCTTTGATTTATATGATTACTCATTTTTACTTCCATTATCAATTCTACTTGTAGTTGGATGTTATGATGACATTTATAAGGTAGATTTTAAGCTAAAATTTATTTTTCAAATAATAGTTGCAAAAATTATACTTGACAGCGGTTTAGTTATAGATAATCTTCATGGCTTATTAGGGATCAATGAGTTAAATAGAGTTTTTGCTCAGCTATTAACTATTTTAATTGTTACAGCAATTATAAATGCAATCAATTTTATTGATGGTCTGGATGGTTTAGCAATATCAATTATTTCAATCTTTATTGTGAGTTTCGAGCTTTTTTCATCTCATGATTCACCATTCAAATATTTATCTATTATTGTACTGTTTTCATTTCTACCACTATATTACTTTAACTTTAAAAGGGAAAATAAAGTATTTCTTGGAGACTCTGGATCTCTTTTTCTTGGAGGAATAGTCAGTATCTATTCTCTATATATACTTTCAGATAACTACCTTATTATACCTAAATATGACTTAAATAAGATAATATTTATATTTTCAATTCTATCTTACCCAATTATAGATATAACAAGGGTAATTATAATTCGCTTATATAAGAATAAATCTCCTTTCGAAGCTGACAGAAATCACATTCATCATTATCTGCTTAAAGTCTTTAAGACTCACTTTAAGTCAACATTAATAATTTCATTATTGAGCTTAGTATTAATTTTTTTGATCCAGATTATCAAATCTTTAATTTGAAGAAATTACTTTTTTGCATTCACTAAATAACTGATTTAGATTATTAATAACCCCCTCTTGTTCTAGATCTTTAAGTATTGTACATGAAGTTTCATAATCATCATTTGTATATAGAGAATAAGCAGAGTAGAATAAAATTTTAGAATCAATTTCTTTAAATTGTTTTCTGTAATCATAGAATAAATCTGAAACTTGTTCATAGTTTCTTAGGTTATAAAAAGCAATAATGAGGTTATCTTGATAGAGTTGTGAAGTTGGATGAAGCTCAATAGCCTCCTTTAGTAGTTCAATACCCTCTCCTGTTTTATTTTGTCTTAAATTAAACATAGCCTCATCGTATATATCTTCTGCTAAGTCAATGTTTTCAGGAGTGAAATATACATAGTCATGAAGTTTTCTGACTTGGCCATAATTTGGAAATCTCTTTAAAGATTCATCAGCTATTTTCTTTGCATTGTATTTCTCAACAGTATCTGGATGGACTATCAATGAAGATAAAACAATATTCGAAAATTGTGGGTCTTTACCTTTTGCAAGGTTATCAATTTTATTATAGTAATATACAATGCTATCATTCTTATTTTGCGTTTTCAGTAGCTTTACTAGCATAATAAAGTGCACTGGGTTATTAGGCATTCCATTAAAAGCACTTCTAGTGTATTTATCAAATTTTTCATAGTCATTTAATTTCATATATGTGTCTCCAAGAAGGCTTTCGCTAAATTTTAAATATGGATTTCGTTTTGCTCCTATTTCTAAATATCTTATTCCTTTATCAATTGAATCCTTAGCAAGAAGATATTGTGCTTTCATCGAAATCATTGGCATAGCAAATACATTTAATGAAGGATAATCCTCATTAATTTGGTTTACAAATTCCCAGCTTCTGTCAGCTAAATTGTTTTGTAATACAATATCCGCATTTAAAATAGCTTGAATCTCAAATGACTTATATCTAAGCATATTTAGATATACGACAGTCAGTAAAAGAAAAATGAATAGTATTTTACTAGTTCTTATCATACTTATTTTATGTGGGATTTCTTGTCATTAAAACTGTAACGCTAATAAACAATATAAACGTAATTAAGATTGAGGGTCTATCAAGTGGAAAATTTATACCAAAGTCTGCAACTATGAATAAAAATCCGAGTGTGAGATAGACATATTTTGTCCGAATTTCAGGGAATTTAATTTTATCAATAATGGTTTTAAATATGAAAAAGAAAAAAAGAACAAATGGAATAAAACCAAATAATCCAGTTTCGGCAAGAATTTCTAGAAAGTCGTTGTGAACACTGTAGGGCACAATATAGCTGAAGATATTCTCTTTATCTAAATCTAGGGATTTAATTTTCCAATTACCTATACCTATTCCTAGAATGGGTGTATTTTTAAATTGATTTAAAGCTTGAGAGTAATATCTTAATCTGTTATTTACTGACTCATTTTCTCCTGTCTCTACTAAAGTTGACATCCTGTCAACAACATTTAATTCATCTTTTTGATTAATTGTGATTTTAAAAAAAATAAATGCTAAAAAAAGGGGCAATAAATAATATTTAAATTTTGTAAAATAACTTAATCTAATTCTACCATTGTTAATAATTTTTATGATAATTATGGCCACAATAATTGCTAAAGAAATAAAAATAACAAGTAATACAGCTCTAGAGCTTAATAAAAAAATAACATAAATAGTAGCTGTAATTAAGACGAAAAGAAAATATTTATAAAATTTAGAAGTTTCTTTTTTAAAAATTAAGAGGATCAGACAGGTTTTTATTGAGTATACCATAGAAGCAATATTCTTATTGCTGTATATGCTTTTCATTGAACTTGATTGGTTAAAATCTATTGGGATTCCATATTCAATCATTTGATAAATCTGGTAATAAGACCCCATAACCTCTAATAGAAGGGTTACAACAATAACAGAAAGTATAAATTCATAACTAATAGTTTTTTTATTTATAAAATAGAAACAAATAAACAAAGAAGATAATATGACTAACAAATCTGTTATTCTAACTAGTGATTCAACTTTATTAATAGCTACTATAGTAGATAGGCAAGCAACTAAAAAAAATATTAGAAAACTTATAAAAATTTTACTTTTCAAAAAATAAAAATCCTTAAATCCGCTAAACAATAGTATATACGAAATGGTTATTAGATTAAGTATGCTCCAAGAGTACCAGATCAATCCTTTAATATCTATTACCGTCCAATTAGGTATAAACATTATTAGTGGCAAAAGGATAAAATAAGCTTTTGAGATTAAAGTGTTAACCCTGGGAATCATTTAATAAAGATAAAAAAAAGCCTCTCAAAGAGAGGCTTAATTTTTACTAATATGTAATGTTGATTATTACCAACCTGTTCTATTAGTAAGAACAGCAGTAACACCAGCAGTTACAGGAGTTGAAGTACCAGATGAAATTGCGCTAAAAGCAGCAACATAATCAGCAGTAGCTTCATTTCCAGCAGCAGAAGCAGATCTTGCAGCATAAGACTGAATGTTAGTACCTGCAGCAATTAATCCTTGTGCAATGCTAGAGTTTTGATTAGATACAGCAACAATTGTTGTATTAGAAGCAGCACCCACAGTAGCTCCAGTTGCATTTGACCATACAGCATTTCCTTTGTTTGTCATAGTTAATCTTAACCCTTGAAGGAAAGACTTAGCAGTTGAAACAGAGAATTCACCGTTTGCAGAACCTGTGTTGTTAATCTCAGTAGTTGTACCTGTATCATAGTTATATGCAACACCACTTCCAAGAGAAACTCCTCCTCTACCATTATTAACTAATGAAGTAGTTGTAGAAGCAGAACCTGGAACAATTGTTAATGTTGGGAATGAACTAGAAGCTAGTAATGGACCTCTATCTAATCCTGAACCTGAAACATGCTTAGTAACGTAGAATGCGTTACCGTTTCCACCAGTAGCAGCAGCAGTATATTCACCATCTGCGTTAATAGCAGCGATAATACCAGTTGCCATACCAGATGAAGTATCGTTATCAGTTACGTTAGCTCTAAGATCTCTAGCAGAACCATTGTTTCTTGTTCCAAAAGTAAAGTTTAATAAACCATCACCTGATACTGCACCAGCAGAAGCATTTGCACCTGAAGAACTAGTATAAGTAATTGTATAAACAGCTTTTGGAAATGCATCTTGAGCAGCAGCAAGGTCAATGTTATAACCAGTATCCAGAGCAGTATCAGCATTAATAAATTTAATTAAATCATCTAAAGTCTGAACAGTTGAACCGTTTGCAGCTCCAGAATATGCATCACCATCTTTGAATGATCCTAATAAAACATCATCTCTAAAGATTTCAATACCCTCAGTACTTCCTAAAGTTGTAGTTTCAGCAAGTGTAGTTGCATTTCTAACGATATCATAAGCATATGATTTTCTTTCGTAAGAAATAGCTCCATCTGTTCTATTTACAGCAGTAACTGCGTCAACGTTGTATAAGTATACAAGGTATCCAGTATAACTAGAAGTAAAGTCTGCAGCAGCAGCATCATTTCTTGTAAATGCAGCAGTTGGTAAACTTGCAGTAGTATCTGTGTAAGTACCACCATAAGCTGATTGAATCTCTAATTTAGTTACTGAATCAAACCATACACTAATTGTACTAGTTGATGCTAAAGCGTCAGCTAGGTATGCGTCAAGAGTTGATAAACCTGAATCAGAAGTAATTGTTCCAAGATCAGATGTAGCACCAACAGCATATCCAGTAGCAGCTTTTTGGGCATCAGATTCCATAGCATCCTTTACAGAAGCAGCAACAAATGCATTGTCATAAATATCAACAGGAGCAACAGTATCAGAACCATTATCTTTTAAAGCAGAAGCTGATAAAGTAGCAAGTTTTGCATTTGATGTAATATCAAGGTCATTAACATCGTCAAAACCAATTGTTAAAGATGTTAACTCAGCGTTCCCTGTAATAGATGCTTTAACACCCTTATCACTTGTAGCAGTAATTTTAGTAGTGTGGCTTGCATCAAGAGAAGTAACTAGATCATTGTTATCAAATTCAAAGTCCTCTGCTTTTGAAGCATCAGTATATGATGTTAAAGCATCGTTGTTTGTAATATCAATATCATACGCATCTAAACCTGAAAGGTTAACAGTAGTAACTGCATCAGCATTATCCACAGTAACGTCACCTCCCTTACCAGTAATAGTAATAGAAGTTAGTTTAGTGTGAGTTGATCCAAAAGATAAGTTTTGATCATCATTATCATCACTATCTTCTTGGTTTGCAAGATCAGCTGAAGTTAATGCTGGGTCGTTATCTCTAACTAATGTTAAGTTGATTGTTTCTATGTCACCCATAGCTCCACCAACTGTAACAATGTTATTTCCTGTAAAGTTTTTAACACCTCCATTAAGAGTAACTGTACCTCTAAAGTTGTGAACAGCAGCAGTTGCTACATTTGTCAAAGCAATAGTACCATCGTGTGTACCAAGAGTTTGACCTGGAAGACCAGTTGAAGCAAATACTCCAGCAGCAGTACCATTGGTAAATGATGCAGGTCCATTAAGAGTTACATTTTGTGTGATGTAGTTACCAGAAGCATCTTTTGATACCCATGCACCTAGATCTAATGTAGCGTCTTTTTTAGTTGTAACCTCAACCTGAGTCCCTGGAATAGTAGCAGTTGCACCAAAGTCAACAGTAGTTGCATATGTAAACTCTACCTCAAATTTACTTCCTGAAGTTGCTGATGTAGTATCAGTAAATAAAGAAGTAAATGTAAGTAATGCAGGGAAAGAGATGTTTGTAACTGTAGTTTCGTAGTCATCTCTTAAGTCAATTGCAGCAGCGTTTGATAACTTAGGGAAAGAGTATCCTCCCGGCTGAGTCATTGTAATATTTCCAGCAGAAGTTAAGTTGTTAAACACAACCTCAGTACCTGTTGAGTTAAACGCGCTATAGGTAATATCACCAGTCATAGTATTGATTCTATCAACTAAAGTTTGAACTTTAGTGTAATCCATACCAGAGTAACCAGTAATAGTTAAGTCAGCATTTAGAACATTAAGTTTGTTTCCAAGTGCTAACGCAGAATTTAAAGTTGTAGCATTCGTAACACTTACATCAGTAGAGTAAATGTTAGAAGTAGAAAGTAAATCATCTAAATCAGCTTCAATAGCATCTAATTCAGCTTGAAGTGCAGTA
>JAYNOQ010000013.1:0-28509 GCA_038113315.1 Flammeovirgaceae bacterium
GCTGCTGCTGCTGCTGCTGCTTCAAGCGCTGATGCTGCTACTGCTGCTGCAAATGGAATTGACCTTACAGGTCTTTCTGCTGGTTTAGCTACACTTCAAGCTGAAGTTGATGCTGTTCAAGCTTCTCTTGCTACAGCTGCTACTGCTACTGCAGTTGCTGCACTTCAAGCAGAACTTGATGCTATTGAGGCTGATGTAGAAGAATTATTATCTACAAGTAACATTTATTCTACTGCTATTACAGTGAATAGTGTTTCTACCCTTGATTCTGCTTTAGCTTTAGGAAATAAATTAAATATTCTTAATGCTGCTGCAACTATTACTGTTTCTACTGCTATGGACCAAACAAAGGTTCAAACTTTAGTAAACAGAATTAAAACTATGACTGGAGATTTGACATTCAACTCTTCAAGTACTACTGAGACTACTTTTGAAAACTTAACTTCTGTAGCAGGTTTATATGCAAACCAAAAAGGAGGTTATAACTTCAAAAACTTAGTTTCTGCTGGTGCAGTTCAATTAAACGATCAGTATGAAGCAAATATTAGCGTTATTGATTTTAGAAGCTTAACTACTGTAACTAGTTTTGCAACTCTTACAGCTGCTGAAGTTTCTTCTGCTAATACAATTGACTTTAACCAAGCTACTGAGTTACACTTAACTTCTTTGGCTAGATACCCAGGTGCTTCTTTAACAATCGTTACTAAGGAAGGTGCTACTCTTGCAATGCCAGTTATTGATGACTTAGATAATAACGGAACATACGAAGCAACTAGTTTAACATTGACTGGTCCTGCTAGCTTCTCAACTTCTCTATTAACTGACGGTACTCTTGAATTTACTAATGTAGCAACAGTTTCTGTTACTGATTATAGAGGTGGAATTACTGTTAACACAGGAGTTGAAACTTTTACAGGTACTGATATTGTTGCATTAACTGTTGACACTGGTGCTGATGATTTAACAAGCTTAACTGCTGATTTCAAGAGAGATGATGAGCCAAGTTTAAGTTCAACAGCTGTTGCTGCTTTAGCATATGATGCTGCTGCTGGTAACAACGGTGATTTAAGTCTTACAGGCTTAGCTAACTTATCTTCAGCTACAATTTCAGGTGATGCGGGTGATATTACTATATCAACTAACCCTAACTTAACATCTGTAACTGTTACTGCTAACGCATTTGACTTTACTATGGATGATAACGACAACTTAACTTCTGTTAATGTAACAGGTGCTAAGTTCCACGATGTATCTATTACTGGTATGGCTGATTTAACTTCATTAACATTAAATCATACTACTAAGTTACCAAGTACTTCATCAACTGCTGCAGAAAAAGGTGCTGCATTAACTGTATACAACAACGCTGCATTAACTTCATTAACTGTTTCTGCTGATGATATTGATGCATTAAGTGTTTACACTAACGCTGCTCTTGAAACAGTAGACTTTACAGGTCTAGCTGATGATGGTTCTGCAACTTCAACATCTGCTGCTATTTATGACAACAACCTAAAAGTTTCGTTATTTAAGAATGGATATGATACAGGTACTGCTTACACTTCAACTGATACAGGTTCAATTACTACTGCATCAGGTATTGATACTTTAAAAACTTGGTTAGACGCTGTTATAGGTGCTGCTAGTGCAACTGCTGGTATTTACGTATTCGTTGATCAAATTGATAAGTATGAAGTTCAGTCTACTTTAAACGGTACATACACTGATACTGCTGTTCCTACAGCTCCAGCTGTAACTACTGAGGCGACTGCTAACTCAAACAGTACTTCTATATACGCAATTGCTGCAGTACAAGCTGCAGAGACTTCTACTTCAGGTTCAACTGTAAGAGAAACTCAAACTGTTGTTTTCCCAATTTCAAATAACGCTGTTCAAGCTCCTAGTAGTCCTGTAACAGGTGATGGTATTATTATTAATGCTGCTGGTTTATCAAAATCTTTTGTAACTGGTGCTTCAAATAATGGTTCAACTGTTACTTCTGTTGCTGAATTAGTATCATATATTGATGGTGATACTTCATGGGGAAGTGAATTAACAATTAGTGCAGAAAACAAAGGTTATTTAAGATCTTTACAAAAAATTAACTATAACATCGGTACTGGTGCTGCTGGTTCAGTATCTGCTGCTGGTAACTTATGGTTTAACCTTGGATCTACTGTAATTTCAGGTACAATTGCTTTAAGTCAATCTGATAATGCAACAGCTATTGCTTCAAAATTAGCAACAAAAATTTCTGATACTACTCACCCAGTAACTGGAGCTTATTTATATAATGCAACAGCTAATGGAGCTATTGTAGAAATTAGAAATGCTATTTCTAAAACTGCTGCATATTCTGATGATGTTACATCATGGGCTGCTGCAATTCCAGCAATTTCGTTTAACGTTACTACTGACTCAAGTACTGCTGTTTTAGGTGGTGTTGAAGCTAAGTCTAACGTGACTGATAATGGAACTGCAAACACAACTTCTGGATTCTTCTTAACAGTTACTAAAAACGATATTAATGGTATTGCTGTAACAATTAAGAACAACAACAAGGGTGTTAAAAGATTAGATGCTGCTGTGGTATCAGTTGCTTCTGTAGGTACTTCATCAAGTATTTTCGGTGCAATTGGTCAGGCAGGTACAACTTCTGTGACAACTGCATCTTTAGGTGCTGCAGATGGACTTTCTAATGGTTATGGTGATTTTGCATCTCCTGGTACTGCTGATGGTAATAACACAATTTCGGCTATGCTAGTGAGTAACACTCACTTTGTAGGTGGTCAGAACAAAACTGCTAAAGTTGCTGTATTCTCATTAATATCTGATGCGACTACTTCAACTACTCAGTCTGCGGCTATTACTGATAGAACAGGATGGCTATAATCTAATAGTTATTGATTATTTATAATCATTTACAAATTAAACCCTCTCATTTGAGAGGGTTTTTTTTATATTTGAATCATGGAAAAAAAGGTACTATCCTGGGCATTAATATTACTTTACCCAATAGCATTTACAATTCCTGCCTTTGATAATGTTTTAGATTATAATTCATGGCATACATTTTTATTTTCAATACTCAATGTAGTGGGTTTCTCTTATTATATTTCAAATAAGGAAACCTCAAGCATTTTAAATGATATAATAAAGTCAAAAGTATCAGTTGTAAGTATATTTTTTATTATTTGGGCTATCGGTTCTTATTTTTACTCTCTGTTGCCAACAGAGGTTTTAGTTAAACTTTTACTTTTTGTTAATTTTTATTTCACAATATTAAACCTATATACAGCTTTAAAAGTAGTTAAAATTAGCCCAATCCATATAGCCATTATTATAACTTCAGTTTTAGCGATTCAACTATTTTTTTCATATCAAAGTTATTTTCGAATCCTTGAGTATAAAGCCTATACCTTTGAAGAAAACTTTCTTCTACGAGGGTTATTTGCAAATAGAAATGTTACCTCAGCAATATACCTTATTCAACTTCCATTTGTGATTTATATGATTCTCAAAGTGAAGTCTATTCTTATAAGAAATATTGGTTATCTAATTCTTTTTGGAGATTTTTATATGATCTTTTTACTGTCATCAAGAACAGCATATGTAATAATTTTAACTTTACTTCTTTTCTTATTTTTTATGTATATAGTTAGGAAGATCTATAAGAAGTCTTTATTAAAAAACTTTTTTGGTTTATATACAGGTTTTTTGTTATTAAGTCTGCTATTAGTTAATATATCACTAGGATTTAATAACTCAGCAAATCCAGTAGAGAGAATCCAATCAATTGATATATCAGAAACCTCAACAAATACAAGATTCAGGTATTATTCTTATGCAATTGAACAATTTATTCAAAATCCTTTTATAGGAGTAGGGTATGGTAATTGGAAGATTGTATCTATAGATAAGGACAAGGAATATATAGAGAGTTATATAGTTCCTTATACAATGCATAATGATTTTTTAGAAGTTCTTGTTGAGCTAGGAATAATTGGCCTGATTCTCTATACATTAATTTTTATTTTTACTTTTGGCTATATAAAAAAACCCCTGCTTGAAGGATCAAAGACATTCCCAATTATACTTACAGCCACATTGATTATCTATTTAATTGATTCTAATATCAATTTTCCTGCAATTAGAATTGTCAACTTATACTATTTAGCATTTTTAATTTCTATTGTAACATATTTATACATTAAACCAGATGAGGCTAGCTAAATTTTTATTTTTACTAATTTCCTTGATTACTCTATACGGAACATTTCTTGTTAATGAGTCTAATGAAATTCAATATGATTTATATACTGATTTAGATACAGGAAACTACAGAGAAGAAACAACTGCTAGATTTGATAATTTTAACATGGAATTTCCTAAATTATCTGTTTCTGCAATTCCTATAAAAACTCTTGTAGCACAGTACTATATTTTAGGTGATAGATATAATGAAGCCTTGGAATTACTTAATGAAAGCAAGGAATATAATCCATACATTATGTATAATGAAATGACAAAAATAAATGTTTTTACTGCCTTGCAGATGAGAGATAGCGCATACTTCTACTCAGAATTAGCTTTTTCACAACTTCCTAATAATCAAAAGCATTTTATAGAACTAGCTAGATCATATGTGTCTACTGACAAATACCACAAGCTTGATTCAATTTTTAAAATTGTAAAGTCAAAGGCTTTACCTGATATATGGAAATATTATTTTTCAAGCCTTCTAACTGATGAAGAAAAAATAAGTGACTATGGTTACGAACAAGCGAAGGAAGCGATAGATAAATTTAGTAATAGACCTGATATATATAAAGAACTATTATTATCAGCAAATTATGTTTTAATGGGAATGGAAAGTGTTAATAAAGCTTTAGATCTTGAAGACCAGGCAACCAGTGAATATAACAATTCTAACTTCAGGATAGCAGCTGAATTATATGAGCAAGCATCCGAGCTTAACCCAATTAATTCAGATTTATTTGAAAATTCAGGAATTAGTTATTTTCAAGATGCAGATTATGAAAATGCATTAAGAATATTATCAAAAGTTACTGACTCTTTATCTAAAATTAATCCTAAAACAGGTAAGTCAGAATTTATAATGTCTCAATCTTATTATAATTTGGGAGATATAATTAAAGCATGTGATTATGCATACAAGTCATCTTCATATGATTATAGAGATGCGTTTAAACTAATAGCTTTATACTGTAGCAAAGAGAATAAAAAAAGTAATGTTGAATAAACAGTTTACAAGACTTTATCCTTTAATTCTTCTTTTATCAATTTTTTTGCCTACTCTTGGATCTATTGACAATGTTTCAGTTAGATGGATTGGCGTATCAATTTTGAATATTATTTTTTTGTTTTTTTCATTCAAAAAAAAATTAATTTTTGACAGATACATAAATTTAGTCTTAATATTTTCCATAATATCCACAATTTCATTAGGATTTTCGAATTATATAATTGAATCTATAAGTTCTTTATCTAAGCTATTTATTATAGTTATTTCAATCCTTTCTTTGAAGTTATCATTTGAAAAAAACAGAAACTATAAATTTGATATTGTTGTTTTTATAGTAATTGCTTTATCAATAGAAGTTATATATAGTTTGTCAAATTATTTTTATATCAAAGAAATTAATGATTTTACAGGTATTTCTATGAATAGAAATGTAAGTACTTTTTCTATTTTGATTAAACTTCCATTTTTGTTTTACCTAAAATCTATTATTAATACAAAAAGTGTTAATAGACTTCTTTCATTTCTTGAGATTTTTACAATTCTATCTGTTATTTTACTTGAGAGTAGACTCGGTATACTTATCTTATTATTTCTTGTCATTTTTCAATATTTAATAGCAATCTATAATAAGAATTATAAATTTAGATATCTTATTATTTTTATTATTTCCATTTCATTTGTATTATTCTACTCATCCAACTATTCTTTATATTTAAATGATAAATTTGATAAAATAACTCAAATTTCTTTAGATCAGTCATATATCATCAGAATTGAATATTATAAAATTGGCTTCAAACTATTTGAAAGGTCACCAATTATTGGAAATGGGGTAGGAACATGGAAAATTGATTCACTTGATAGATCAATAAGAGATCTTGAGTCAAATGAAGCTTCTTATTATGCACATAATGATTTTTTACAAATTCTCTCTGAGATAGGATTAATAGGGTTCTTAGTCTATTTTATGATTTTTTTATCTACACTTAAAACCATTTTTACAAAATGGAAAAATGAACCAATTTTTGTTTATCTATTATTAACTTTTGGTGTAATACTTATTGACTCTTTATTTAATTTCCCATTTAGTAGACCTCAGGAAGTTATTTTAATATTTATAATTTTCACTTTAATTAACTCTAATAATTTAAAAACAAAAAAAATAAACAGTAGCCTAATAAAACTATTTTTAATTGCCCTTTCTTTTCTAATCCTAAATTTATCAATTAAAGAATATAAGTCACTGAGATTTCAAAGATCACTTTTAGCCGATTATTATAATAATACCTCTAATATTTCAGAAAATGAAATAAATAAAATAGATTATACCTATCCCTCTTTAGCTTCAAATTTAGAGCCAATATCCTCCTTAATGTCAGCTTATTATATTCAATTAAATAATTTTGAAAAGGCTCTTGAATTAGTAGATTATGGAATTGGTATTAATCCTCATCTAGATTATTCTTATAAGCAAAAAGTAATTATTTTACTAAGTTCCAACAAGTTCTTAGAAGCATCAAATACATCAAAGTTTTTACTCAAAAGAAATCCAAATAATTTTGAATATGCTGATATAACATTTTCAATTTTCAACTTGTTAAAGAATGAAACTGGTTTTATTGAAATATACAAAGCGATTGAGAAATCTGATGAGGCGATTCACGAGTTATATTTTAAAAAATATTTAGAATTATTAGATTATAATCAAGATAATTTTAATAGAATTCTGGAAAGGAGCTTACTAAAGTTTCCAAATAATCAATTTTTAAATCTTATTCATAAAGATCTAAAAAACAAATTGCAGCAATAATATAATTGACAAGTTAATTGCAAAGATTATTCCCACTACTATTTTATGAGAATTATATTTTTTTAATAACAGATGATGAATATGATTCTTGTCAGCATGAAAAGGTGACTTGCCATTAATAATTCTAATTAAAATAACTCTTGTAAAATCAACTATTGGATAGAAAAAAATAGAAATAATAAAAATTATTTTATTTAGATCAAATTCAGGCTTAATTAAATAGAAGTTTGATGTAGCACTCATTATATAAATGCTCGCTAATGCTCCTAAAAACAAAGAGCCTGAATCACCTAAAAAAATCTTTTTATTTCTTGAAAAATTACCAATTAAAACTGGTACAATAGAAGATAGTATAATTATTGATAAAAATAATAAGTCAGATGTATATTTTGAGAAAAATTCAAAGCTTACCAATAAAATTAAAATTATAGACGAAGCAAGGCCATCAAGTCCATCAATAAAATTAAATGCATTGATTATAGATACTATAATAAAGACTGAGAATACTTGTGCAAACATGCTATTTAAATCATAGACTCCAAAAAATCCATGAAGATTATCTAATATTAGACCATTGTCAATAATAATCTTTGCTGTAATTATCTGAAATATAAATTTCAATTTAAAGTCAACATCATAAATATCATCATAAAGACCTACAACAAACAATAGTAATAATGGGACTAGTAGCGAGTAGTCAAATAGTTGAATATTAAGGATGTATGATATAACAGAAATAATTAGAAGAGTAGTTACAATAGTGGACCCACCCGATCTAGTAGCAAGAACATTGTGTGAAGAACGCTTGTTTATCTTATCTATAAAATTATTTCTTATAAAATAATTTTGAAAGATCTTACTTAAAATAAAACTAATTAATAAAGAGGAACTTACTAATATTATTAACTGCATAATTAATTTTAAGTCACTAATATAATAATTAATATATTTGCAAAATAAATAAAATTAAGTACTTTTGTTACTTATTATTATGCTTAATAGTTTAATTACATCTAAAACAAGGTTAAGGCTACTTATAAAGTTTTTTATATCTCAAGCCAATAAGGCTCATTTAAATGGCTTAGCTAATGAGTTTGGAGAATCTACAAATTCGATAAGAAAAGAATTAAATAATCTTTTTGATGCAGGGTATCTTTTAAAATCTAAATCAAATAACAAAATTGAGTATAATGTAAATCCAAAACATCCACTTTATAAAACAATGCGAAAAGTAGTTATGAAGCATCTGGGATTAGAGGACATAGTTGAAACTGTTTTAGAAAAAATGGGAGCTATTGAAAAAATAATTCTAATTGGAGATTATGCAAAAGGTATTGATTCTGGAAATATAGAAGTAATTCTTACAGGAAAAGATCTGGATATGGAATATATATCAAATATTGAAAATAAAATTGAGAAGCTGATTAATAGAAAAGTTACATTTTACTTATCATCAAAATTTCTATCAGATCAACAAAATATAATCTTATATACTAATGAAGTTTAAAGAAAAAGAGAACAGACCGTGGGGGGTTTTTTATGTCATACACGATGAACTTAACTATAAATTAAAGAGGATTGAGGTTAATCCAAATTCTAGATTAAGTTATCAATATCATAATAAAAGATCTGAGTGTTGGACAATTGTTCAAGGCTCAGGTATAATAACTATAGATGGAGTTGATGAGAAAATATCTAATGGTGATTCTATCAAAATTGAACAGGGATCAAAACATAGAATCTACAATAATACTTCAAATACCCTAGTATTTATTGAGGTTCAAACTGGTTCTTATTTTGGAGAAGATGATATAATTAGAGTTGAAGATGATTATAATAGATAGAGAATGAAAAAGAAAGCAATAATTGTATCAGGATATTTTAACCCAGTTCATAAAGGACACATTGAATACTTTATAAATGCTAAAAAAATAGCTGACTATCTAATAGTAATCGTTAATAATGATTTTCAACGAAAAATCAAGCAATCAAAAGAGTTTATGCTTGAAGATGAAAGAATATTTATAGTAAAAAATCTAAAAATGGTTGATGAATGCTATATGTCAATAGATAAGGATCGAACAGTAATAAATACTATCGCCCTTATTCATAATAAATTTAATCATAAATATGATCTTTATTTTGGAAATGGTGGAGATCAGAATAATGAAATAATACCTGAGCGTGATATTTGTGATAAATTATCTATAAAGTTAATTGATAATTTAGGAGAAAAAATTCAATCCTCCTCTTGGATACTAAATAATAAGTAATATGAAAATAAAAAACATCTGCTGTATCGGTGCTGGCTATGTTGGAGGCCCAACAATGGCAGTAATAGCTTTAAAATGTCCTGATATAAATGTTACTGTAGTTGACATGAATGAAGAGAAGATTAAAAAATGGAATGGAGATTTGGAGTATCTCCCAGTTTATGAACCTGGTCTTAAAGAAATAATTGCACAAGTAAGAAATAAAAACTTGTTTTTTTCAGATAAAATTGATGAGTCAATTCAAAATAGTGAAATGATTTTTATGGCTGTAAATACCCCAACCAAAACCGAGGGAGAGGGTGCAGGTATGGCTGCGGATCTATCCTTTGTTGAATCATGTGCAAAAAATATTGCATTAGTTTCAAAAAATGACAAGATTGTCATTGAAAAGTCAACTTTACCAGTAAGAACAGCTGAAAGAATAAAGACCATACTCAAAAAATATAATAATGAGTGTAATTTTGAAATATTATCTAACCCTGAATTCTTGGCAGAAGGTTCTGCAATAGAGGACTTGTTCAAATCGGATAGAGTACTAATTGGAGGAGATAAAACAAAATCAGGTAAAGAAGCCGTTCAAGCACTTGTTAACATATATTCAAATTGGATTCCTCTTGATAAAATTATTACTACAAATGTTTGGTCTTCAGAACTATCAAAATTAGCTTCAAATGCAATGCTAGCTCAAAGAATATCATCTATTAATAGTTTATCGGCTATTTGTGAAAAAACAGGAGCTGATACAGATGAGGTAGCAAAGGCAGTCGGAATGGATCATAGAATTGGTTCATACTTTTTATCACCTTCACCAGGATTTGGAGGGAGTTGTTTTCAAAAAGACATTTTAAATCTAGTTTATTTATGCGAGCATTATGGTTTAAGTGAGGTTGCAGAATTCTGGATTCAGGTAATTAAAATTAATAACTACCAGAGGATGAGAATAGTTGATAAAGTTGAAGAGCTTTTTAAAAATGGTAGAAAGGGAAGAATTACAATTCTAGGATGGGCTTTTAAAAAAAATACAAATGATAGCAGAGAATCATCCTCAATATATATATCAAATAGCTTACTAAATAAGGGATATAAGTTAAATATATATGATCCTAAAGTTACAGATGAAAGAATATTAGATGATTTAAATACTCTAAATAAATTAAGTAACAAATCATCTCATACTTTAAAATCAGATAAACTTCAAATATATAATTCACTTAATGAGTCAATTAAAGAAACAGATGTTATTTTAATCTTAACTGAGTGGGATGAGTTTAAAAATTTTGAATCTGAAGCTAAGATTATTGATACAAGAAATATATACAATGGAAATAAATATTTTAAAATATAAGTATGAAAAGTAAAATTGCATTAATTACAGGAATTACAGGTCAAGATGGGGCATATCTTGCGGAGTTTCTATTATCTAAAAATTATATTGTTCATGGCATTAAAAGAAGATCTTCATCATTTAATACTGAAAGAATTGATCATCTCTTCCAAGAGAGGTCTGACGATTCAACATTTATTCTTCATTATGGAGACATGTCCGATGGAATGAATATAACTAGGCTTATAAGAGATATTAACCCTGACGAAATATATAATTTAGCTGCGATGAGTCATGTAAGGGTTAGTTTTGATACTCCAGAATATACTGCTAACATTGATGCACTAGGAACCTTAAGAATTTTGGAGGCTGTAAGATTGTTGGGTATGGAAAAACAGGTAAAAATATATCAAGCTAGCACAAGTGAACTTTTTGGTAAAGTTCAAGAAACTCCTCAAAGTGAAAAAACACCATTTTACCCTAGAAGTCCCTACGGAGTTGCAAAAATGTATGCTTACTGGATTACAAAAAATTATAGAGAAGCATATGGTATCTTTGCCTCTAATGGAATATTATTCAACCATGAATCACCATTGAGAGGTGAAACTTTTGTATCAAGAAAAATTACACGTGCAGTTACAAGAATTTCAGTTGGTCTTCAAAATCAACTTTTAATAGGAAATCTAAATGCAAAAAGAGACTGGGGTCATGCTAAAGATTATGTTAAATCAATGTGGATGATGCTTCAACATGATAAAGCTGATGATTTTGTAATTGCATCAGGTCAAAACTTTTCAGTTAGAGACTTCATAATTAAATCTTTTAAATTGGTAGGAATAGACATTGATTTCCAGGGAACAGGTATTAATGAAACTGGGGTAATTACTAAAATAGTAGATGAAACTAACAGTTTGAAAGTTGGGCAGACAATAGTTAAAGTTGACCCAGTTTACTTCAGACCTAGTGAGGTAGATACTCTACTAGGAAACTCCACTAAGGCTAGAACTAAATTGAAATGGATACCAGAGCATGATTTTGATTCACTTGTTGAGGAAATGGTTCATAGTGATTTAACACTTGCAAAGAAAGAAAAAATGATTAAAGAACTTTAGAATGAAAACAATATTGATTTTGGGAGCATCAGGTTTTGTAGGTAAAAATTTTTTGAGTAATGCAGAGGCCACCAAATATAAGATTCTTTCTCCTTTTAGTGAT
The DNA here is from genome assembly GCA_038113315.1 of Flammeovirgaceae bacterium. Classification (GTDB taxonomy): domain Bacteria; phylum Bacteroidota; class Bacteroidia; order Cytophagales; family MED-G16; genus MED-G16. Next base: position 11,889 of record JAYNOQ010000013.1, read on the forward strand.
GAACTAGATTTATTAAACAAAGACGAAATTACTTCTTATCTTAAAAGAAATAAACCTGACTTAATAATAAATGCTGCTGGAAAAGTCGGAGGTATTTTAAAAAATATTAAAAGTCAATATTCATTTTTATTAGAAAACACTTTAATTAATTTAAATTTAATTTCTGCATCTAAAGAACAAAAAGTAAAAAATTTTATTAACCTATCAAGCTCATGTATATATCCTAGTAATTTTAATAAACCAATAAAAGAAGATGATCTTTTAACAGATAGATTAGAAAAAACTAATGAGGGGTATGCATTATCAAAAATTATTGGATTAAAACTAACTGAGTACATTAATGATGATGATTTCAAGTATAAAACAATAATTCCATGTAATCTATATGGACCTCACGATAACTTTGACACTAATTTTGGTCACATGATTCCCTCGGTAGTAAATAAAATTCATAATGCAAAAGTAAAGGAACATAAAATTGTCAAAGTTTGGGGTGATGGAACCTCAAAAAGAGAATTCATGTACATAAAAGACTTAGTAGAGTTTATTTATTTTTCAATTAAAAATTTTGAAAGATTACCAAATATTATAAATGTTGGTGTAGGTTATGATTATACGATTAAAGAATATTATCAAATGATTTCTAGAATTATTGGTTATGATGGAAAGTTTGAGTATGATATTTCTAAACCTCAAGGTATGAAAAGAAAACTTGTTGATATATCTAAATTAAATGATCTTGGTTGGACTCATAAATATTCAATTGAGGAGGGATTAATGGATACTTATAAATTTTTTAAAACAAACTATGAATAATTTTTATCCACTTGCATCTACTACATGGGATAGCTCAGAAATTACAGCAATTAACAATGTGATTTCCTCTGGTAATTACTCAATGGGGAAATATGTTAAACTATTTGAAGAAAAATTTTCAAAAGTTTTTGGTTCAAAATATTCAATAATGGTCAACTCAGGTTCATCTGCAAACTTATTAGCAATTGCTTCACTGTTTTACAGAAAAATAAATGCTTTAAAAAGAGATGATGAGGTAATTGTGCCTGCAGTATCTTGGTCAACTACCTATTCGCCACTTCAACAATATGGCTTAAGACTTAAATTTGTTGACATAGACTTAGAAACACTCAATTATGACTTAACATCTTTAAAATCTGCTGTTACAAATAAGACAAAGCTTATTGTTGTAGTTAATCTCTTAGGAAATCCAAACGATTTTAAAGCAATTAAGGAGATTATTGGAGATAAACTCATTGATATAGTTGAAGATAACTGTGAGTCAATGGGTGCTGAATATGAATCAAAAAAAACTGGAACTATAGGAACTATAGGAACCTTTTCATCATTTTTTTCACATCACATATCAACAATGGAGGGAGGAATAATATGCACCGACGATAGAGAATTATATGATATTATGCTTTCATTAAGAGCTCATGGCTGGACTAGAAATCTTGATGATGATAATTCCATATGTAATAAAACTCAAGATAATTTTACTGAATCTTTTAGGTTTATTCTTCCAGGATATAACTTAAGACCTTTAGAATTTAGTGGTGCTATAGGACTAGAGCAAATTAAAAAACTTCCAGAGTTTGTAAAGCAAAGAAAGAAAAATCATGAGGTATTTAAAAAATTATTTGATAATGATGACAGATTCATATTACAAAAAGAAATTGGATCAAGTTCATGGTTTGGTTTTTCTTTAATTTTATCTGATAACCTTACTAAAAGATCTGATGTTTTTAAAATTCTTGAAAAAAATAATATTGATTATAGACCCATTGTGTCAGGAAATTTTTGCAAAAGTGAGTCGCTAAAATATTATAATTACGAAATTCATGGTAAAGTCAAAAATGCCGAATATCTAGATCATAATGGTTTTTTTGTTGGAAATCATCATTACGATCTTACAGATCAAATCGAATATTTACACAAAATTCTTAATAACTTAAAATAAATAATATGATTAAAGTAATAGCAGAAATTGGTTGGAATCACTGTGGTGATATGGAAGTTGCCAAAAAAATGATTTTAGCTTCCAAAGATTCAGGTGCTGATTTTGCTAAGTTTCAAACCTGGTCGACAAAAAGATTAAAAAATGGTGATTGGGATAATGATGGCAGAAGACAAATATATGAAAAAGCTGAATTATCAAAAGATCAACACATTATGTTAAAGGACTTCTGTGAGTCAAATAATATCGAGTTTTTATCAAGTGCGTTTAGTATACCTGATGCACAATTACTTGTTGAAATAAATTGTAAGAGTATTAAAATCCCAAGTTTTGAGTCAAGAAATCATGAGTTAATCAGTTTCTGTAACAAAAACTTTAATACAATAATAATGTCTTGTGGAACTTCAACATTTACAGAAATTCAAGAAAGTGTAGAACTAATTAACACTGCAGATTTATATCTTATGCATTGTGTATCTGTTTATCCAGGGAAATATAGAAATGCAAATCTTCCAAAAATGAAATCTTTGATGAAATTATGTAATAAAGTGGGTTTAAGTGATCATATCGAAGGTGTGGAATCTTCAAAAGTTGCAATTGGTGAAGGAGCTGTGATTATTGAGAAACATTTTACAATTGATAAAAATCTACCTGGTAGAGATAATAAATTTGCTATTATGCCAAATGAGTTGAAAAACTTAACAGACTTTATATCTAATAGAAATTTGATGTTACATGATAAAGGTGACGGATATGATAATTTAGAGCAGGAAACAAGGTTAAACTATACAGGAAGATTCGATGGATAATATTAGTATAATTATAAGAAATAGAAATGAAGCAGAATTTATAGGATTTGCTATTCAGTCATGTCTTGATTTTTTCACAAAACCTGAAATTATTATAATGGATAATAATTCTAAAGATGACTCATTAGAAGTAGTTCAATATTTTAATGACAGGACTAAAATTAAAATTCATAATGTAACTAATTATAGACCAGGACAATCAATAAATCAAGGTGTAAATTTATGCAGTAATGAATATGTTTTAGTTCTATCCGCGCATACTCAAATTACAAATCTTGATTTTGATATTGTTAAAAATGAGCTTGAATCTCATTTTGCAATATTCGGTAAACAGGTTCCTATTTTTAGAGGAAAAAAAATAACCCCAAGATATATCTGGAGCAATTTTGATGATAAAAAAGAAATAAATAAGTTTTCTAGTATTGAGAATAGACTATTTCTGCATAACGCATTTTGTTTTTATAAAAGAGAAACTTTAAAAAAGTATCCAATGCCAGAAATATATGCATCTAAAGAAGATAGGTATTGGGCAAAGCTAATTGTTGAAGCAAGTCAAACCTATTTATATGAACCAAAATTAATTTGTAATCATTTTTTTACAAAAAATGGTGCAACATGGAAAGGGCTTGGATAAGTATGAAATATAAAATTTTATTTACATCAAAAAATAATTATGATTTACTTGAAAATTGGATTATAAAAAATTCTCTCGTCAATATTCCAGACATAATTAATTTGGATTTAAATTCAGAATATGATCAACAACAAAAAGGTAGAGAGATTTGCTCAAAGCATGGTATTGATTTTCTAACTGCTCATGAAACAGAATTTCAAATGAATATAAAGCAAGCTTTCGATTATATTTCTAAATTAGGATTTGATTATTTGCTCTATCTTCATCAAGACTGCTTTCCTGCAAATTCTAATACATTTTCTCAAATTAATAATTGTATTTTAAAAAATAATCTTTCAAACTATGGCTGTATTGGGTTTAATATATATCATGACATTGAAATTAAACACTTTGATAATATACGTAATCAATACATGACAACTTCTAGATGCGTTTTGCAAAAAGGGAATGGATATTATATGAAATATCCTAGAGGTTCAAAAGTAAATTATAATAATTTTAAAAAAGGAATGGCATTTAGTGTTGAAAATGTTATGTGGACTGCTCTTCTATTGTCTTCAAAATCATTTTACAACAATATTGATATTGATAAACAATTTAATTTTTTCCTTGCTCCAGACGATATGGCTTACCAATATTTATCAAAAGGAGTACAGAATATTGTCATTCCTGAAATAAGTTTTCTACATGATCAAAGTATTAAGACTAAATATAGTCTTCCAAAAGATTCTCCAATTGGTAAAAAAGAAGATGTAGAACTTAGATACGGTAAATTTATTGGAATTCATGAAGAGTGGTATAAAAAGTGGGGTTTCAGATATGATCCGAGAAAAGTTTTATCAATATTTAATAATAGAATTGTCAAATTTTTGATGTTAAAAATCTTGCCAAGCTACTATTCTGGCTTAGATACAATTGCAAGAAAATCATATAGAGAATCTTTTTATCAAAATGATAATTTTGACTTATTTTATAATCACGATCCAGAAAAAGGACCACTTAAGTATATTAAAATAATAATCTAGAAAAAATGGTTGAAACCCTTAGAAAAGTCAAATTATTATTAGATAAGAAAGATAAAGTATATATTTCGTTGCTATCTTTCTTTACTTTTATAGGACTATTACTTGAAGTAATAGGAATAGCAATAATTATTCCTATAATTTCACTGACAATTTCTAGTGAAGATTCTAATACAATTTTTCTAAATATAAATATTACTGAATTAGCTAACTATTTTGGCTTTAATAGTGTAATTGTATTTTTGTTAGTTGGTCTTTTATCGACTTTCTTAATTAAGTCACTGTTTTTTATATTTCTTTATTATCATCAAAAGACATTTGTTTCTAGGTTAATTAATAAAATATCTGATAAACTTTTCCACAGATACTCTAGTCAAGATTTAAACTACTACACTCAAAAAAATAGATCTTCAATCATTCAAAATTTACAAAATGAGACATATTACTTATTTCTTTTTTTTGAATCAATTACAGTTATGATATCAGAGTTTTTACTAGTTATTTCCCTTCTCTTTTTTACTTTCATCTTTGATTCAAGAGGGCTACTTATTATTGTGATATATTTTGGTTTAAGTACATTATTTTATTCTTTGTTAACAAGAAAAAAATCAATTGAGTGGGGAGATAAAAGGTTAGCTTTAGATCAAAAAATATCTAAAACCATTCTTGAAACATTTGGATATATAAAAGAAATCTTAATTAATAATTCACAAACTTTTTTTTACTCTAAGTATAGAAATTTGAATAAACTTAAATATAATTTTTTTTCATATAGACTTACTCTAGATCAAATTCCAAAAGTATACTTTGAATTTATAACAGTTATTTTTATAATATTCTATACTTACTATCTAAATCTATCTAATATTCCTACTCAAGAAATAATAACAAGAATAGGTGTTTTAGTAGCTATATCTTATAAAATTATGCCTGCTCTCTCCAAAGTATCAGCTAGTTATCAAACTATAAAAAACACCTCTTCTTCATTAAACAAAATTTATGAAGAAATAATCACATCAAAAGTTGCAATAAATAATTTAGTGCCTCTAGAGAAGTTTAAAAAATCTATTTTTTTAAGTAATATTTCATATTCATATCCTGAAACTAAAGAAGTTATCTTAAAGAATTTTAACCTAAAACTTTTTAAGAATGAAATAATTGGAATAATAGGTAAAAGTGGAAAGGGAAAAACTACATTGTTGGACATAATATCAGGACTATTAAAAGAATTTAATGGTAAAATTAAGATTGATGATAAGGATATTGATATAAAATCGAATTATTGGAAACCAAAAGTTTCTTATGTTTCTCAAAGCACTTTTATTTTTGATGATACTATCAAAAACAATATTATCGTATCTAAACCTTCAAAAAAATTTGATAAAGATTTATTTAATAAATCTATCAGGATGGCTAGTCTTAACGATTGGATCAACACTCTAAATAATAAAGATGAAACAGTCATAAGTCAAGATGGTATAAGTATTTCAGGGGGACAAAAACAAAGAATTGGAATTGCTAGGGCAATTTATAACGACTCTGATTTACTTCTTTTTGATGAGCCCACTAGTTCTCTTGACTCAAAAACCGAAAAAGAGATAATGAATACTATTTACAGTCTAAAGAGAAAAAAAACAATAGTAATTGTTACACATAAAATAGATACATTAAATAAATGTGATAAAATAATTGAGTTGTAATGAGATTTATAAATACAACAGTAGCAATAGTTTCTTCTCCACTTCAGTTAATATCGACAGGAGAGTATATCTTTCAGAATAAAATTAAAAACTATTTAATTATTATCTTATTTTATAGTAAAAAAGAACTAGTACAAATAAATGAAATAAATAAAATTTATGATTTAACACTAAAAATACAATTAAAAGGTTACCCAATTATTCAGTATTTTAAACTTTATTTTTTATCACAAAAGATAAAAAATTGTAAAAACCTCTTAATGGGTAATTTTTTCTCTGATCCTCATTTATTTTTTTCTAATCTAATTTCAAAACAAAAAACTGTAGTAGTGGATGATGGAATGATTGTCTCCTCAATACCAGATTTTATTGGGTCAAATAAAAAAATTATTAAAACAAGTTTTATAAAAAAAATATTCAACAAAAAGTTTTTTTATCCAAAAAAAATAGATTTATTCTCAATATTTCCTGTAGCAGAACATAGATATATCTCATTAAAAAAAAATAATCTTAGTTTTTTAAGCTCAATGTTGAGAACAAAAAAAACCTCTAGTACGATTATGATTATTGGTCAACCTTTCGTGGAGCATAAGATGATTAGTCTAGAACATTATACAAGAATAATTCAAACAATTAAAAGTGATTATAAAAACCATAAATTGGTTTATTTTCCAAGTAGGAAAGAATTACCTAAAAAAATAAATAATCTTAGCAAAATTTGTAATATGGATATAATTAAATCTGTCAATAATATTGAAATACATTTATTGAAAAATAAATTCATACCAAAAAAGATAATAGGCTTTACTTCTAGTGCTCTGATAACAATAAATACTATTTTTAATTCTGGTAGTAACTTGATTGATATTAGGTCCTTGAAGGTTAATTTTTCAAATAAAAGGCTATCAGATAAAGTTATAACCAGGATGTATGATACGTTATATAAACATGGTATAAATAAATACTAAACAAAAAATGAAATTAAACTTAAGTATTGATGAAAAAATCACTTCTGTGAAAGGCTTTTCTCTTTCGTCTCCTTATGGTGATGGTAAGGTTTTTGGTCAACCAAAGGGGGTTAAGTCACTTGGGTTTATTGAAGTAAAGTCTGAGTCTGGTATCTCAGGATTTGGTGAAACTTATTCAGGAATATATTCTCCTGAATTAATCTATCCAATTGTAAAATATCTATCAACCTATTTAATAGGGAAAAAATTAGATTCTTTAGATTTTATAAATGATTTAAATAACATACCATTTATTGGACACTCAGGAATTATTCAAAGTGTTATTGCTGGCATTGAACTTGCATTATTAGACTTAATTGGTAAGATAGAAAAAAAGCCTGTTTATGATCTTTTTAAAATTGATGATAGTAGAGAAATTAAATGTTATTATAGTGGAGGATCAGTTGCTTTTTCTGAAGATGAGATAGAAGATGATATTATTAAAATGAAAAATTTTGGATTTAATTCATATAAAATGAGAGTTGGACTTCAGCAATGGAAAAACGACATTAAAAGAGTAAATAAAGCAAATCAATTACTAGCTTCTGATAGGATTATGGTGGATGCTATTATGGGCACACTAGTAAATAAATGGACATTTGAAGAAGCAGCCATTAAAGTTAAAGACCTTCAAAAATTTAACCTGGAGTGGATTGAGGAACCGCTAAATCCTTCTAATTTAATGGAATATAAAAAATTATGTAAAGTCTCTAAAATTCCAATAGCAATGGGAGAGGCATATTCAGGACACTTACACTTTGAAGAAATTGTATCCAACAATTGCGCTGATATTATTCAGGTTGATGCTACACACTCAATGGGGTTTACCAAGTTATTAGAGTTCTCAAATAATACTTCTCAAAATAAAGCTACACATGTTTGGGGAAGCTCAATTTCTTTTTTTGCTAATGCTACTTTAGCTTTATTATCAAAAAATATTGAAATTCATGAATTTCCTAGTGTTGAATTTCAAATCTCTAATGATATTATAATGGAAAAAGTAAATATAAAAAATGGAAAGTTTTTAATTTCTGATTACCCAGGTTTTGGGATTAATATTAATGATGAAATCAAAAACAAATATAATTATGTAGAAAACAGTGGTTATAAATTATGAAAAAACAAATTATTCATCACGATTTTAATTTAAATCTAAAACTATACACCATTCCATCTTTTTTTATTAATGAGATTAAAAAAGAATTCTCAAATGTTTGCTTCGTTGACTCAGATTTAGAGTATGATAAAAAAAATATTGAAATTTTTTTTGGAAATAGAATAAATAATCAAAAAATAGAAGAGTATAAAAATCTAAAATGGATTCATTTAGGTTGTGTAGGTTATGATTCAATTGATGTTGAATTGCTTAGATCAAAGAATATATTAATGACTAACAGTAGTGGGCTTCTTACAAATTCCATGGTTGAGCACATATTAAATTTCATGACAAGTTTTTCTCGAGGAATGAATTATATTAATCTTCTAAGAAATAAAAAATTATTAGATAGAGAAAATTTTGATAATTATTTTGAAAAAGTCACAAATTTAAGTAATCTGAAAGTTTTGATTTGTGGTTTCGGAAATGTTGGAAATAAACTTGTAAAAATATTAGAGCATCTTGATATGGAGATTTATACTATTTCAAGAACAAAAAAAAGTAATTATAAAAATTTTTCATTAAGTGATATTGGAGATCTTGCTTCAAAAGTGGATTATATCATAAATCTCCTTCCTTTAAGTGATGAAACTGAAAATTTATTCGATTCAAAACTATTCTCAAAAATGAATAATGTCAGCTTTATAAACCTAGGAAGAGGTAAGACTGTTAATGAAAAGGATCTTATTGAAGCAATAGCTAATGGAAATCTAAATTCTGCTGCATTAGACGTTTTTGAAGTCGAGCCATTGTCATTAAAAAGCAAATTATTTGAATATGATAATATTCTCTTAACGCCTCATATTGCAGGATTAGATTCTAATTATTGGAATAGACAATTGGATTTATTTAAAAACAATTTAAGATTATACTTTGAGAAAAAAAATAAGTCACTTAAAAATAGAATCATATAAATGAAAAAAGTAATAGCAATAATTCCAGCCAGAGCTGGTTCAAAGGGTGTTGTAGGTAAGAATATAAAAAGTTTAAATGGCAAACCCTTAATCTCTTTCACAATTGAAGAGGCTAAAAAATCTAAATTTATTGACAAGTTAATAGTCTCAACTGATTCTAAGGAAATTGCAGATATTTCCTTGAGCCTAGGGGCTTCTGTTCCTTTTATTAGGCCAAGTGAACTATCTACAGATTCCAGTTTGACTTTTGATGTAATTAAACATGCTATGAATTTCCTTAAAGAAAAGGATGAAAACTATGATATAATTGTTTTACTTCAACCAACCACTCCATTTAGAAAAGTTGAATCTATAGATGAGGCCATCCAAACTCTAAAAAAAAGTAATAAATACACCTCTGTTGTTTCAGTTGTTGATGTAGAAGGTAATCACCCTTTAAGAATGAAAAAAATAGAAGGAGATTATTTGACAAACTATATAGATCAAGGATTTGAGAACATGAACCCAAGAAATGAACTTCCAAAAGTATACATTAGGAGTGGGGCTATTTATGCAATACTAACTAAAAATTTTTATGAAGAGCAATCTCTAGTTTCAAATTTATGCTCACCTATAATTTTAGATAAAATAGAAACAATAAATATTGATTCACCTTTAGATTTTGAGTTTTGTGAATTTATTTTAAATAAAACTAAATGAAAACTTTATTTGATTCGGTCTATGTTCATAATGGAGGAGGTAAGGAAATTCTTGACTTAATTATTCATAGACTAATAAAAGAAAAGGTAGAGAACAATTTTCATTTTTTATTAGATAAAAGGTATATTATTCCTAAGTCTGCCAAAAATAAGTTAGCCTTCACTTCAATTTTATCAAGTGAGAGTAATAGAAAAAGATTTTATCTAGATAATAAAGGCTTTAAATCATATTTTTGTTTTGGCAATGTGCCTCCACCCATTTCTGTTACCAGTCCTTGTACAATCTATTTTCATAATGACCTTTTAACTAATCCATTTGGCACTAATCTTAATCTAAAAGATATTTTAAAAAATTTATTCAAAAAATATTACATTAAAATAAAATCCCAGAGAAAATATATTTGGTGTGTTCAAACAAATATAATGAGAAGAAAGCTTTCTAATGCCTATCGGATTCACGAAGAAAAAATTAAAATTTATCCAATTTTCGACAATAATATTATTAAGGAAAATAGAACCAATGACAGTTTTTTATATGTAAGTAATTATTCAAAACATAAAAATCACAATAGATTATTAAAAGCATTTATAGAGTCAGCTAAATCTACTAATAAAACATTGTTGCTTAAATTAACACTTACTGATAAAGATTATGAAAAATCAATTTATAAAACTTGTAAATTACCTAAAAATCTAATTATTAAAAATTTAGGTATTTTAAATAAACAAATGCTTAGAGATGCATATTTAACTTCCAAGTTCTTAATTTTTCCATCATTAAATGAAAGCTTTGGATTACCCCTTATTGAGGCCACCAATATGGGTTGTTATACAGCTGTTTCAGCATTAGACTATGTAGATGAGATTATTAGTCCCTCAATAAAATTTGATCCATTCTCTATAACAGACATTTCAAAGGCAATTTTAGAGTGTGTCAACAATAGAACTTTAAACCCTTCAAAACCAATTATTGAGAATAAAATTGATACTTTTGTTAAATATTTAACTTCAAATGTTTAAAAACAAAACACTGCTAATAACCGGAGGTACTGGTTCTTTTGGAAATGCTGTCTTAAACAAATTTTTGGATTCTGATATTAAAGAAATCAGAATATTTTCTAGAGATGAAAAGAAGCAGGACGATATGAGAAGACAATACCAGAACGATAAAATAAAATATTTTATTGGTGATGTAAGAAGTGAAAATAGTTTAAATCAAGCTATGGTTGGAGTTGATTATATTTTTCATGCTGCTGCCTTAAAGCAGGTTCCTTCATGTGAATTCTATCCAATGGAAGCAGTTCAAACTAATATAATAGGGACTGAAAACATGTTGAACTCTGCTATTAAACACAATGTTAAAAAAGTTATTTGCTTAAGTACTGATAAGGCTGTATATCCTATTAACGCAATGGGAGTTTCTAAATCTTTGATGGAAAAAGTTTTTGTAGCTAAATCTAGAATTAACTCAGAGACAACAATAATTGGTACTAGATATGGGAATGTTATGGCTTCAAGAGGTTCTGTAATTCCATTATTTTATAATCAAATATCAAATAATCAATCCATTACAATCACAGATCCAAAAATGACAAGATTTATGATGACTTTGGATAATGCTGTTGATCTTGTCTTATTTGCTTTCAAAACAGGTAAGACTGGAGACATTTTTGTTCAAAAAGCTCCTTCAACTACAATTGGAGAACTTGCTGAAACAATGAAAAAAATATATAAATCAGATTCCAAAATCAAAAATATTGGAATAAGACATGGTGAAAAAATTCATGAAACTCTTCTTTCAAGAGAAGAAAAATTAGTATCTGAAGACCTTGGAGATTATTTTAGAATTCCAGCTGATAACAGAGATTTAAATTATGATAAATACTTTTCTAAAGGAATGGAGCTTAGCGAAGTTGATGAATTTAATTCTTATAACACTACTAGACTAAATGAGAATCAGCTAATTGAACTACTTGCATCAATAGGCTATAAATAATGAAGGTTTTAATTCTGGGTATAGATGGTATGATTGGTCACAAAATTGCCCACTCATTAAGTCAAGATTTTGAGCTATATGGTTCTTCTAGAAAAAATATAGATATTAAAGACTTAAAAATTCCTAATGGTAAAGTTGTCTATCATGATTTCTTATTTAACAATCTCGAAAAACTTCTAAAAAATATCTATCCTGATATTATTATTAATTGTATTGGTATTACTACTAGAAGAGGAGTATTAGACTCAATTAGTAATACTCAATTTATAAACTCAAAGCTTCCACATATACTTGATAATTGGTCAAAAAAAAATAATTCAAAATTAATTCACCTCAGTACTGACTGTGTTTTTAGCGGTATAACTGGAAATTATAATGATGATTCAATTCCTGATGCTTCGGATTTATATGGACTCTCTAAAGCTAAGGGTGAAGTAAAAAATAGCTCATCACTTACTCTAAGATGTTCATTGATTGGGAGAGAAGTATATAATTTTACTGAATTATTTGAGTGGTTATACAGTATGAAAGGAAAGTCAGTTGAAGGATACAATAAAGTTTTATATTCTGGAATAACAACTGTAAGAATGGGAAAAATAATTAAATCTATTATAAAAAATTATATTTCAATGTCAGGTATATATAATATTTCTTCAGTTCCAATTTCAAAATTTGATTTATTAAAGAAATTATCAAATGCTTTTGAGTTAAATATAGACATCAAAGAAAATCCTAATATAGTTTCCAATAAAATTTTAATTTCAAAAAAATTTACTGAAATTACAGGAACAAATACACCGAATTGGGATGATTTAATCTTGGAATTTAAGAAAGATTGCAAAAAATATAAAAGTCTTTACAAAAACTAATACTATGAAAACTAAGGTAATGACAATTGTAGGAACAAGACCTGAAATTATTAAATTAAGTAGGGTAATTTCTGAGCTTGACAAATTCACTAATCATACTCTTGTTCATACAGGCCAAAATTATGACTACGAGTTAAATGAAATCTTTTTTAAAGATTTAGAAATTAGAAAACCTGATTATTTCCTTAATGCGGTTGGTAAAAGTACAGCTGAAACTATATCAAAGGTAATAAACGAGTCAGATAAAATTATTGAAAAAGTAAAACCAGATGCAGTATTACTTTATGGAGACACAAACTCTTGTTTATCAGTTATTTCTGCAAAAAGAAAGCAAGTACCAATTTTTCATATGGAAGCAGGTAATAGATGCTTTGATCAAAGGGTACCCGAGGAGATAAATAGAAAGATTGTTGATCACCTCAGTGATATAAATATGCCATTAACAGAACATGCAAAACAATATTTAATTTCAGAAGGAATTGATCCTAGTACGATAATTAAGACAGGTTCATGTATGAAAGAGATACTAGATTATTATTCTAGTAAGATAGAAAAAAGTACTATTCATAAAAAGCTTGGATTAAAGACAAAAAATTATTTTTTAGTTTCAGCTCACAGAGAGGAGAATGTTGATTATCAGGAAAATTTAGGTTCTTTACTTCTATCGCTTAATTCAATTTCAGAAGAATATGGATTACCAGTAATAGTATCAACTCATCCACGAACTAAAGATAGACTTGAAAAAATGAAGAATAAGATAAAACCACACAGATTGATTAGTTTTTTAAAACCAATGGGATTCTTCGATTATATTAATCTTCAAAAAAAATCATACTGTGTAATATCAGACAGTGGAACTATTACAGAGGAATCTTCAATTCTTAAGTTCCCTGCGATAATGATAAGACAAGCCCACGAAAGACCCGAAGGTATGGATAAAGGCACTTTAATAATGTCAGGTCTAGAAAAAGAGAGGATAAAAGAATCAATTAGCATTGTCACTGAACAATATAAAAATGGAATAATACCAAATATTGTCGACGATTATAACGAAGAAAATGTTTCACAAAAAGTTGTAAAGATAATCTTGTCATATATTGACTACATTAATAGAACAGTATGGAGAAAGGATTCTTCTTCAAAATCAGTTTAAATTATAAAAATTGAGAATACTTGTAATATCTCAATATTTTTACCCTGAAAATTTTAGGATTAATGATATTTGTATTGGTTTAAAAGAACAAGGTCATTCTGTCTCTGTTCTCACTGCCAAACCAAATTACCCAAAAGGTAATTTTTATGAAGGCTATAATTTCTTCAATAAATCAAAAGAGATTTATCAGGATATTGAGATTTATAGATCACCAATTATTCCTAGAGGAACTGGAACTGGTATAAAATTATTTATTAATTATATTTCATTTGTAATTTTTGGAATATTAAGAGTTCTATTTTTAAATAAAAAATTTGATAAGGTTTTTGTTTATGCTCCATCTCCCATTACAGTTGGATACATTGGAATTATTGCATCCATGAAGTTTAGAGCTAAATCATACCTTTGGGTCCATGATCTATGGCCAGAGTCAGTTAAGGATGCAGGTGGAATAAATAATAAATCTATATTATTCCTAATTGACTTAATGACCCGAAGTATATATTGGTTTTATAATACTATTCTTGTACAGTCGCCATATTTTAAGGATTATATTCTTAAACAAAGAGTTAGTGAAAATAAAATTATTTACTATCCATATTATGCTGAAAACTTCTATAAAGTTGTTAAACCAAAAAAAGAAATAAAATCTTTATTTGGAGATACACTAAATATTGTTTTTGCAGGAAATATTGGTGTGGCCCAAAGTTTTGATACAATTATAGATGCAGCAATAATTTTAAAAAAAACCCTATCTAATTTTACGTTTATAATTATTGGAGATGGAAGAGATAAAAAGAGAGTAGTAGATAGAATTAATAAGTTATCAATGTCAGATAATTTCATCTTTTTGGGATCATACCCTCCAACTGATATGTCTGATTTCTTTGCTTGTGCAGATGCACTTTTGGTATCCTTAAAAGATACAGAAATTTTTTCGTTGACTATCCCAGGTAAACTTCAGTCTTATCTTGCATGTGGGAAACCAATAATTGCCTCTTTAAATGGTATTGGAGCAAAAATAATTGTTGAATCAAAATCAGGACTTGTTTCTAAATCTGAGGACTCCAAAGGTTTAGCAGACTCAATCATAAAATTTAGCAACTTAAATGATTCTGAGAGAAAACAATATGGACTTAATGCTAGAGACTATTTTGAAAAAGAATTTGAAAGAATACGATTATTAAATAGATTAATTGATATTTTTGAAAAATGAGAAAAATTTTAGTAACTGGAGGTGCAGGATTTATAGGTAGTAATTTAATTTATGAGCTAGTTAGTCAAGGTTACGAAGTAACATCAATTGATGATTACTCTGCGGGATTAAAAAAAAATGAAGTTGAAGGTGCAGAGTATATAAATTTAGATATTGACATGGTTGATAATCTAGATAATAACTTCGACATTTGCTTTCACCTAGCGGCAAAATCCAGAGTACAGCCATCATTTAGTGATCCAACTGAATATTTCAGGGTTAATGTAAATGGAACAATGAAGATAATGGAATGGGCAAAAAAAAATAATGTAAAAGTTATTTACGCTGGTTCTTCATCTAAGCATCATAACCCATCAGACTCACCTTATGCTATGTATAAGTTTCTTGGAGAAGAAGTATGTAAACTGTACAAAAATTCATACTCAATTGATGTAGAGATAGCAAGGTTTTATAACGTTTACGGGCCTAACGAGAGCCTTGATGAAACACATGGTAATGTAATTGGAATTTGGCAAACAAAAATAAAAAAAGGATTACCATTACCTATTGTTGGTGACGGAAATCAAAGAAGAGATTTTACTCATGTTTATGATATTGTAAAAGGATTAATTAAAATAGCCTTTTCTAAAGTCAGTCATACTGATGGATGGGAACTTGGAACTGGAATGAATTATAGTGTAAACGAGTTATACGATATGTTTAATCAAAAATTTAAAACAAAATCAATAAATATACCAGATCAAAAAGGAAACTACAAGTTAACACTAAGAGAAAATGATGATATGATATCACAATTAGATTGGCATCCTGAAGATAGATTAAAAACCCATATTAATAGTCTTAAATTATGAAGAGAGTTTTAATTACAGGAGGAGCAGGTTTTATTGCACATCATTTAATTTATTATTTAATAAAAAAGACTAGTTGGGATATAGTCTCACTTGATAGATTAGATTATAGCGGAAATTTGAACAGATTAGATAGTATTTTGTCAAGCCTTACTCAAGAACAAAAATCAAGAGTAACAATAGTTTATCATGACTTAAAGTCTGAAATTAACCCATGGATTAAAAAAGAAATTGGTAAAATAGATATTATACTTCATCTAGCTGCTGGTTCTCACGTAGATAGAAGCATAGATTATCCTATGGAGTTTGTTTTAGATAATGTAGTTGGTACTGCTAATATTCTAGAGTTTGCAAGGTCAACTAATGAATCTAGTAAGTTAGAAAGGTTTATTTATTTTAGTACCGATGAGGTCTTTGGCCCTGCTCCAAAAGGTGTAGACTACAAAGAGAATGATAGGTATAATTCAACAAATCCTTATAGTGCTACAAAAGCAGGGGGAGAAGAACTTGCTGTAGCTTATGAAAACACATACAAATTACCAGTTTATATAACACATACCATGAACGTGTTTGGTGAAAGACAACATCCAGAAAAATTTATACCTATGTGTATTAAAAAGATTA
>JAYNOQ010000014.1:0-27447 GCA_038113315.1 Flammeovirgaceae bacterium
TTTTTTTTATCCCTTTTTTGCTCGAGACACCATCAAAAAAACTATAATTCCTAGAAATATTTGTGGTAAGAACTCATTATAAAATAATAATCTGTAGATACCCATTCCTATTAAAGCTGCTGATGAAATATATCCAATAGATATCCAAAACCTGATCATTTTTTTTGCATAATTATATCTTACCAGAATATTGCATAAAGCATAGCAGCAATAATTAATACTGCAAAAGCAGGAATATTAAATGAAGGTTTAGTTTCAAATAAACTTCCAGATAAATTAATTCCTTTAGGATCATCTTGATTGCCTTCTAAGTAACTTATAACATAGATGATAAACATTGTAATTAAAAACGTAATTCCCATTTGATGAAGAAATGGAATTTCACCAATAAAAAGTCCATGTGTAAATGATGGTAAAAATTCAATCCATCCCTTTGGAACTACCTTAAAATACATGGCAACAGGAATTGATAGTAATATTCCCCAGATAGCAGCATTATTTGTTGCTTTTTTATAGAATAACCCCATTATAAAGACAGCAAGAATACCTGGACTAACTACTCCTGTATACTCTTGAATTGCTTGGAATACTTGACCTAAATTACCAAAAGCTGGAGCAATTATCATAGCAATGAATAGAGATATAATTACTACAATTCTTCCAATTTTAACTAATTCAGAATCTGTAGCATTTTTGTTAATATATTCTTTATAAATATCCATTGTAAAAATTGTAGAGGTAGAATTTAACATAGAAGCTAATGATGATACAATAGCAGCAGCTAATGCAGCTAATATTAATCCTTTTATTCCAACTGGAATATAATTTTTAATCAACCATGGAGCAGCATTATCGTTCAGGATTCTACCATCAGAAGATGTAAAACCTTCAGGTAAAACCTTCATTAACTCACCTGTTGATGGATCAAGGTTAATTACATATGCTATAATTCCTGGAAGTACAACAAAAATTGGGATAATAAGTTTCAAGAATGCAGCAAATGCAATTCCTTTTTGAGCCTCTCCTAAACTTTTTGCAGCAAATGTTCTTTGAATAATATACTGATTAAAGCCCCAGTAATAGGTATTAGCAATCCACATTCCTCCAATAAGAACTGCTATTCCTGGTAGATCAAAATATGCGTCTCTTCCATCAGGAGTTATAATTTGGCCTTTTTCTAATATCATTGAAAATCTTTCTGGTACAGCATTATAAACATATGACAATCCATCAATTATTCCTCCACTTGGAGTTACGTAGGATAGTGCAATACCCGTCATAAGTATACCTCCTAAAATTAAAATAATGACTTGAACAACATCGGTCCATGCTACAGCTGATAATCCTCCCCAAACTGAATATGTTAATGCAAATAAGCTGAGACCTATTATGCTTGTAGTAATTAAACTTCCATCTCCACTACCAAAAATTGTATCCATCGCTTTACCACCTAAATACATTACTGATGTTAGATTAACGAATACAAATAAACTTATCCAAAATACAGCAAGAATGGTTTTTAGGTTATTACTATATCTTTTTTTAACAAATTCGGGAATAGTATATATTTTTTTTTCGATATAAATAGGTAAGAAAAATTTACCTACAACAAGTAATGTTACTGCTGCCATCCACTCATATGTTGCAATTGCTAGACCTAGAGCAAATCCAGATCCATTCATAGCTACGAACTGTTCTGCAGATATATTTGCAGCAATTAAAGAGGCTCCAATTGCCCACCATGGTAATGATTTTCCAGCTAAAAAATAGTCTTCTGCACTTTTTCCAGATCCTTTCTTATCTCGTGAAACATATAAGCCAATTGATAGTATAACTATACAATAACTTACAAATACAATAATGTCAATGTTTTCCATTAGTTTAGTTTAGTTTATTTAAGTTAATACTTAATATTTATTTGAACTAGATTAACCTACTAAAATTATCAAATATGATTAAAACTATATTTTTTACACTTTTTATAACTTTTTTGAGATCATTTTCAACAAACAATGAGAATGTTGAAGAATTAAATTTACAGTTAGATAGATTAATTCTACCTGAAGGATTTAAAATTGAAGTTTATGCATCTGATATCGAAAATGCAAGATCTATGGCAATAAGTCCATCAGGTACAGTATTTGTTGGTAATAGAAGAGCTGACAATGTATTTGCTCTAAAAGATACTGATGGAGATAATAAAATTGATAAAAAATATCTTATTACTGACAAGTTAAAAAATATGCCTAACGGAGTAGCTTATTTTAATGGAGATTTATATGTAGCCGAAGTCAATAAAATATGGGTATTCAAAAATATTGAAGAAAATTTAGATTACATCGATAAGTTTGGTGACTACCCAGAAGAACCAATATTAATATCAGATGATTATCCATCTGATAGACATCATGGTTGGAAATATATTTCATTTGGACCAGATGGTAAATTATATGTGCCTGTTGGCGCTCCATGTAATATTTGCGAAAGTAAAGATGAAGTTTATTCTTCTATTACAAGGATGAATCCTGATGGTTCTGGAAAAGAAGTTTATGCTCACGGTGTTAGAAATACAGTAGGTTTTACTTGGCATCCTGAAACTGGAGAAATGTGGTTTACTGATAATGGTCGAGACATGTTAGGTGACAACTATCCTCCATGTGAACTAAATAGAGTCCAAAAACCAAGTCAACATTTTGGTTATCCATATTGTCATGGAAGTGATATTTCTGATCCAGAGTTTGGTGAAAAATATCCATGTGAAGATTTTACTAAACCAGTACAAAATTTAGGACCTCATGTTGCCCCTCTTGGACTGAAGTTTTATACAGGAAATATGTTTCCAGAAGAATATAGTGGAGATATTTTTATTGCTGAACATGGATCTTGGAATAGATCAAGAAAAATTGGTTACAGAATTACAAGAGTCAAAATAGAAAATTCAAGATCTGTGAGTTACGAGCCTTTTATATATGGTTGGTTGGATGAAGATGAGCAAGAGGCGTGGGGTAGGCCAGTAGATGTTTTAATTTTAGAAGACGGTTCTATGTTAATTTCAGATGATTACGCTAATGCAATCTATCGTGTTTATTATGAGGGATAATTAAATTATATTTACTTCAGGCTCAAGCTTAATCCCAAATTTATTTTTTACATCTTCCATTATCTTTATGGATAGTTGCTTTAATTTTTCTCCAGATTTCGTACCATAATTAACTAATACAAGAGCATGTTTATCTGATATTCCTATATTTTCTTTCTTATAACCTTTCCACCCTGACTTTTCAATTAACCAAGCTGCTGGAATTTTAAACCCTTCATTTCCCTCAAAATAAACTAAATCATCATAATCAATTTTAATTTTGTTAATTGTATGAATTTCAACAATTGGGTTTTTAAAAAAGCTTCCTGCGTTACCAATTTCTTTTGGATTTGGAAGTTTTGAGTTTCTTATTTCAATTATTTTGTCTCTCAATAATTTTAATGATACCTTATGTTCATCTAAATCTTTAAGGTCTTTATAAGTTAAATTATAATTTTCTTTTTTATTTAATTTGAAATCAACAGAAGTTATGAAAAATTTGTTTCTTAGTTTTTTTTTGAAAACACTATTTCTATATTCAAATAAGCAGGATTTATTATCAAACCTTTCTTCTTTTGAATTATCTATAAAAACCCCCTCAACTTTTTCTATAAAAGATTTTACTTCTACACCATATGCGCCAATATTTTGTATAGGAGCAGCTCCAACTGACCCTGGAATAAGTGATAAATTTTCTATTCCATAATATTTATTATTAACACAAAATGAGACGAAATTATCCCAATTTTCACCAGAACCAACCCTTAAATAGATATGGTTTTTGTCTTCTTTAATTTTATTTATTCCTCTGATTTTATTTAATAATACTACTCCATGAAAATCTTTAGTAAATAAAATATTTGAACCTCCTCCTAAAATAAGTTTATCCTCTTTAAAATACTTTTCGTCTTTTAGAAAATTTATAATTTGACTTTTATTTTCTATCTCAATGAAATAACTGGAATTATGATCAACACCAAAAGAATTATATGAACATAAAGAGATGTTTTTTTTGATATTCATATATTATGCAATATTTGTAAATACATATTGAACATCCTCATCATCTTCCATTTTATCAAGCATTTTCTCAATTTCATTTAATTGTTCTTCACTAAAATTTATTGGATTTGTTGGGATTCTTTTTAGTAAAGATTTAGATGGTTTTATATCTAGCTCTAATAAACCTTTATTGATATTACCGTAAGAAGTGTAATCTCCATATATAATAATTTCACTTTCTAAAACTTCTATTTCTTCGAGTCCATAATCAATTAAAAATAATTCAATTTCCTCATAGTCTACACCTTCTTTTTCGAGATTAAAAACTGCTTTTCTTTGAAACATAAATTCTAATGAACCTGATGCAACTAAACTTCCTTCTGCTTTATTGAAGTATGATTTTACATTTGCTGTTGTTCTAGTGACATTATCTGTTGCTGTTTCCACAATAACTAAAACTCCATGAGGCCCCTTACCTTCGAAAGTTTGTTCTATATAATCTTTTAATTCTTTATCAGAAGCCCTTTTAATTGCAGATTCAATATTGTCTTTAGGCATATTTTCAGCCTTAGCATTTTGGATTGCGGCTCTTAATTTGAAATTCATTTCTGGGTCACTACCTCCTTCTTTTGCAGCCACCGTAATCGCCTTCGAAAGTTTAGGAAAAACTTTGGACATTTTATCCCATCTTTTTTCTTTTGCAGCCCTTCTATATTCAAATGCTCTTCCCATAGTTTATCTATAAATTATTAATAAATAGTTCATTATAACTAAATTACAAAATATAGATTTAATTAGTCTATTATAAATCCTAAGTTTAATTTTGTAAATGGAAGAAAAGATTTTAATTCTTGATTTTGGTTCACAGTACACCCAACTTATTGCTAGAAGAATTAGAGAGCTTAATATCTATTGTGAAATTTTTCCATTCAATAAAATTCCCGAAATAACTCCAGAATACGTTGGAGTAATTTTATCAGGAAGTCCTTTCTCTGTTCACGATAAGGATTCACCTGAAATTAATTTTGAAACTTTCGGTAATTTGCCAGTATTAGGTATTTGTTATGGAGCACAGTTAATAGCAAAAGAAAATGATTGTGTGGTTGCTAAATCTGAAATAAGAGAATACGGAAGGGCTAAGTTATCCTATGTTAATTCAGAAAGTCTTTTGATGAAAGATGTAGAGTTAGATTCTGATGTATGGATGAGTCACGGTGATTCGATAACTGAAATCACTGAGTCATTTCAAGTTCTAGCTAGTACTAAAGATGTTAAAGTGACATCTTACTATTTTAAACAGAAAAATTATTATGGATTACAATTTCACCCAGAAGTAACTCACACTGCTTTCGGTAGAGAAATATTAAATAATTTCACAGTAAAAATTTGTGGTTGTTCTCAATCATGGAACCCTAAAAGATTTGTTGAATACACAATTGAAAAAATAAGGAATACAGTTAAAGATGATAAAGTAGTCTTAGGTCTATCTGGAGGTGTTGACTCAAGTGTAGCAGCTATGTTAATCCATAAAGCGATAGGTAAAAATCTATTTTGTGTTTTTGTGGATAATGGTTTATTAAGAAAAAATGAATTTTCAACGGTTCTATCTTCATATAAAAATTTAGGGTTAAATGTTATTGGGGTAGATGCTAAAAATCTTTTTTATGAAGGATTAGTTGGTAAAGTTGATCCTGAAGATAAAAGAAAATCAATTGGTAAAAATTTTATTGATGTTTTTGAGAAAGAAGCAAATAAGATTGGAGATATAAAATGGTTAGCTCAAGGTACTATATATCCTGATGTTATTGAGTCAGTATCTGTTAAAGGACCATCTGCTACTATAAAATCACATCATAATGTTGGTGGATTACCAGAAAAAATGAATTTAAGAATTTTAGAACCATTAAACTTATTATTTAAAGATGAGGTAAGGAAAGTTGGTGGTCAATTAAATATTCCTAAAACAATATTAAATAGACATCCATTCCCAGGTCCTGGATTAGGTATCAGAATTTTGGGTGAGATTACAGAAGAAAAAGTGAATTTGCTTCAAAACGCTGATGATATCTACATTTCATCTTTAATTAAGGATAATCTATATGATGATGTTTGGCAAGCTGCAACTATATTATTACCTGTCAAGTCGGTTGGTGTAATGGGTGATGAAAGAACTTATGAATACACAGTTGTATTAAGAGCAGTAACCAGTTTGGATGGAATGACAGCTGATTGGTCAAGATTACCCAACGAATTTCTTGCCGAGGTATCAAATAAAATAATAAATAAAGTAAAGGGAATAAATAGAGTTGTTTATGATATTTCATCTAAACCTCCTGCAACAATAGAATGGGAATAAAATGAAATTTTTAAAAATATTTATCATTTTCTTTATTTCAAATAATTTATTTTCTCAGTCAAATTATGGAAATTTTGTTGAGTTAAAACGTCTCTTTATTCAAGAAAAATATGACCTGATCAGTCAAATGGATAATAATTTTGATAAAAAAAGTGAATTTTATCCATATACCTTATTTTACAAAGGAGTCTCTTCGTATAAGATAAAGTCAAATAAAATATCAAAGTCATACTTTGAGGAAATTATTAAATCATATCCTAAATGGTCTCAAATTAATGAAGTATATCATTGGCTAGTTAAAATAAATATTGAAAATAAAAATTTAGATCAAGCTCTAAAAAATTTATCAAAAATTAATGAACTAGAGATAAAAGACATTTTGTATCCTCAAATTGACCCATTTCTTGAAGAAATTTCTTCATCTCAATTGTATAATTATTATAAAACCTATCCAAAAAACAAATCTGTTGCAAAATACTATGGAAGATTTCTATTGAATGAATATTTGGATGGAGAAGTAATTGATGAGATAAATAAGATTTTAGGAATTGTTGAAAATGAAGATCTTTTTGTTACCGAAGACAGAAAATTTAGAATTGCAATTTTGCTTCCTTTCATGTTTGAAGGAATTGAAAATAATTTTTTCATTAAAAATAATGATTTTGTAATGGATCTATATTCTGGAATTACTTTTGGTTTAGAAAATAATGATTCTATTCAAAATAATATTGAAATTCTTTCATTTGATACAAGAAGAGACCCCAATGTTATTAAAGAATTAATTGATGATGGAAGTCTAGAAACTATTGATGTAATTATTGGTCCACTATATAGTAAGCCTATAGAAATTATTAAGCAGTATTGTCTAGAAAATAAAAAAATAATGATTAACCCGTTATCATCTAATAATAAAATAATTGACGATAATAATTATAGTTTTTTATTTAAATCGTCTTTAAAAACTATTGCAAATAGAACTGCTGATTATTCTATTGAAAATTTTTCAAAGAATAAAAATGCTATAATTTTTTATGAGAATAACTATCAAGACTCCCTGGTTGCTTCTTTGTATCAACAAAAATTAGATTCTAATGATTTTAATATTATTTATTCTCAACCTGTAAGTCTAGAGGATTCCAGATTAATATTAGATTCTTTAGCAAGCACTTATGAATTTATTTTGTCAGACTCATTATTTGATACTTTATCTAATGTCTCTGATATAATAATTAAAGAGGGTAGAGGTATTGATGATTTAGACACAACTTATATGTATACTGAAAAATTTCTTATTGAAGATGATAGTATAGGTCATGTTTTTATTTCATCCAAAAATTCACTTTTTGCTTCTAATGCAATAAGCGCTCTAGATGTAAGAAATGATACTATACCACTTATTGGGTATTCTGAATGGCTTGATTATAACGTAATTTCTGTAGATCAATTTCAGGATATTGATGTTAGAATGATTGGTACAACTTTTTTTGAAAAGGAAAGTACTTCATATAAATATTTAGATGATTTTTTTGTATCGAGTTATAAAAGAAAAATCTCAAATAACTTTTTACTAGGATATGATCTTATAAATATGATTATTAATATAAACAGTGATTATGGTAAATATTTTCAATTTGGATTGAGAAATGAAGAGAAAATAAATACTGGTTTACAGTCTAATCCATATTATTCAGAGTTTAATGATAATCAGAATGTGAAAATATATGTGGTAGATAATTTTAAAATTATCCCAATAAATTAATCAATTTTATATTCCATTCTCATCTGAAAAGGATCGTAAAAATCATTTTCAATCATACTTTTAATCATCCAATTACTTTTAATAAATGGATCAAGCATACTTTTAGTTTGCTGAAGAGAGGAAATTATTCTTTCAATTTCAGTTTTTTGTTTAGGATACTCTATTATTTGGTATTTTTCAATATCTGCAAGATCAGCAGCTAAATTAATAGCATCATTGAAATCTCCAACAATATCAATAAGATTTAATTCTTTTCCTTCATTACCATAATATACTCTTCCTCGAGCTAATTTATCTATCTCACTAGTTGTCATTGATCTCCCTTCTGCAACTATAGATAAAAAGTCTGAGTAAATTTGATTAACTCCTCTTTGAACTAATTTTTTTTCATCCTCTTCTAATGGCCTAAATGGATCAATTTCTCCAATATTTTTATTTGTTCTTATCTGATCAGTACTGATTTTAAGTTTATCATTTAAAAGTCCTGACATTTCTGGGAATAATCCAAAAACACCAATTGATCCAACAATAGATCCACTAGAAGCTATTAATGTATCTGCAGGCATAGAAATGTAATATCCACCCGATGCACATACATCTGACATATATGCAATTAATGGTTTTTCATCATTTAATAACTTAAGTTCTCTAGCAATTAGGTCAGATGCAAATGCACTACCACCACCAGAGTTGACATATAGTACAACTGATTTAATATTTTTATTCTTCTTAATTTTCTTAATTTCCTTAATTATAGATTCTGAATAAATACCATCATCTCCAGAACCAGGTAAGATCCCCCCAATAGCATACAATACTGCTATTTTATTTTTATTGTATTTATTGTTTGTCAGAGTCTTTCTGTATTTCAGAAGAGAAATCTTTTTATATGAACTATCTACTTTAATTTTTAGATAATTAGACATCTCATCTTCATATATTAAACTGTCAATTAATTTATTATTTAATGCGTCTTTAGGAAGCTCAGTTTCAAAATCATCAATAATACTGAGTAGTTTGTCTTTTTCAATTCCTCTAGATGAGGAAATTCTATCAATATAGTTTGTCATTCTATAATTCAATAAGTTTAGATATTGTTCTTCATTTTCATCACTAAAATCTGTTCTTACATATGTTTCTGCAGCTCCTTTATACTCACCAACTCTAAAAAGATTAATCTTTATCCCTAACTCATCCAACATATTTTTAAAGAAAAACTCACTTATTCCAAATCCACTTACTGATATAAAACCTGGAGGAGAAATAGCAACAAAATCTGAAACTGATGAAATGAAATAAGCACCTTTAGTTTGTAAGTCAGCAAATGAATATATTGGCTTTGATTTCTTAAATTCTTCAAGAATATCTCTAACCTTTTCAGCTTTATTGAAACTAATACCTACATTTTCTACATTAAGATATATTCCTTTAATTTTATCGTCTTCTGCGGCTTTATTAATGATATTTTTAAAAGTTAATAAGCTTATTTTTTCAGTTTGACTATTATCAATTATAGGTAGAGGTAAAGGAATTTCAAAATCAAAGTTTAATTCGTCAGCTTTAGTATCTCTATCTCCAATTAAACTTAAATTATCGATATACAATAGACTATTATCTGATACAACTACTTCTTGTTCTGTGTCTGGAGAAAATAATGCTCCTATAATACTGAAAAAAATTAGTAGCATTATTAAAGCTATTCCAAGAGAGAGAATACCTTTTATTGCACCTAAAAATATATCCTTAAGAAAGTTCATAAATCTTATTATTTAGTTCAAGTAATTTTCGGCTAAGATAAGATCTTCTTTTGTATCTATACTAAAACTATCATGATTTGTGATTTTTACATTAACCTTAAATCCATTCTCTAGCCATCTAAGTTGTTCTAAAGATTCAAATTTTTCTAAACTTGACTGAGGTAAAGAAATAATTTTTTTTAGAGTCATAGGATCATATGCATAGATACATATATGTTTTAAGTAATTTTTTTTAATAGATTGATAGGGTATTAATGATCTAGAAAAATACATTGCTTCATTATTAGAATTAATAACTACTTTCATAATTGATTCACGCTCTAAATTATCGGAATATTTCTCTTTTTTGACTAGTGTACATATTTTATTTGGCTCCTTACATATAGATATAATATCAGTTAATTGTTCTTTTTTGATAAATGGTTCATCGCCTTGTATATTAACTATAAAATCAAACTCCTCATCTAATTTTTGATAAGCCTCAAAAACTCTTTCTGTTCCATTTAAAGGGTTATTTGAAGTCAGAATTACATCCCCAAATACTTCTACATGATCATATATTTCCATATTTGGTGTAGCAACTATGACTTTATCAAATAACATAGATTTATTAACTGATTCGTAAACTCTTTGAATCATAGTTTTTCCATCGATTTTAATTAAAGGTTTTCCAGGAAGTCTTGAAGACTCCATTCGTGCAGGAATTATTCCAATTATTTTCATCTATGTTTTTTTAACCCTTAATGATGATCCCTCAGAATTTATTACAATTATATTCTTATTCTTTTCAATAAATTCTCCTTCTGTAGCAGCATCATAAATCATATCATTAATTATTACTTTTCCAGATGGTCTAAGAACAGTAAATGATTTTCCTTTTTTACCTACTATATCATCTGAATATTTGTTTGAAATATATCCTTTACTTATATCTTGAGTTTCAGCTAAAGCAATATTTTTGAAAGCTTTGGTATCTGTTAATTTTATTCCACCAAATAAAAGTATAAGAAGAAATGAAAAAACTGATATTAAAACTGACAAGCTAGAGCTTACTAAATCCTTAGATAAGACAAAAGTGAAATCAAACATGTCATTGTTTAACATTATTAGAATAAGAGAACCAATAGAAGTAAATAAGCCTGTTATTCCAAAAATTCCAAATCCGGGAATTACAAATACTTCTAACATTATAAGAATGACTCCAACAAAAAACATAATAATTTCCCAATTTTCAGCCACTCCATTTAAATAATAAGGAACTAAATATAATATTAAAGCGGTTATTGACGCGATTATAGGAAACCCAATACCTGGAGTTTGTAATTCAAAATATAACCCTCCTAGAATCAATAATATTAAAATACTACTTACTACAGGATTTAAAAAGAATGAAATAATATCCTCTGTAGATCCAAGTTCAAATTTTGTTATTTCATAATCTTCAATTCCTTGCCTTTCCATAATTTCAACAACTGAGTTAAGCTCTGCATCACAAAAACCATATTTAATTGCTTCTTTGGTTGAAAAAGTAATAACCTTGCCTTCCATTGAAATACTATCTACTTCAATATCTTCATCAACCATTGCTTCTGCTATTTTTGGATCTCTTCCCTTAGCTTCGGCAGTTGATCTCATTATTGATCTCATATATGATTGATATTTATCTGGAGCCTGTGTGCCATCACCTGTAACAACAGTTGCAGCTCCTATACTAGCACCACTACTCATATAAATACTATCGCATGCAATAGAAATTAGTGCTCCAGCTGATGCTGCGTCTTTATTGATCCAAACATAAATTGGAATCTCAAAATCTAATATTCTAGTTCTGATATCATCCGCATCATTTACAGCACCACCATAAGTATCCATCTCAATTACAACTATATCATAGTCATTTTCTGAAGCTTCTTCTAATAATAATTTTGAATATCTGTTAGTTCTGGGATCGATGTTGTTATCTATTTTTCCAACTAATACTTTTTTCTTTTCACTTTCACCTATGATATTAAAGATGGGTAAAATTGATAATAGGAAAACCTTCAATATATTTGAATACATAATTAATTTTTAATTAAAAATATGAATACAAACTTATTAAAAATTGTACTATTATTATTTTTTATTTGTTTTAACAATCTATTTTCAAAAGATCAGAAATTTCACCTAGTAGAAAAAGGTGAAACTCTTTATTCAATATCAAAAATTTATAATGTTGATGTTGAGGAAATAAAAAAACTAAATAACCTTTCAAGTAACGAGATATCTATAGGTCAAAAAATTATAGTTGATGATCAAATTGAAAAGATAGAGGAATCAAGTCAAGATATTGTAACAAGTCGGGTAGAAGGTTTTGCTTCTTCAATTAATGGATCAGATGATTCTGATAAATATTTAGCATTACACAAATCAGCTGAAGTCGGCACTATTATTTTTGTTAAAAATCAAATGAATGGAAATATTGTCATTGTTAGAGTTATTGGTAAACTTCCAAATACAGGAGTAAACGATAAAATTGATATAAGATTATCTAGTATAGCATATGAAAAATTAAATGCTCAAGATGATATTATACCAGTTGAATTGACATATGTTGGAAAAGAAATTAAATAAATTATTTATTATAATAATTATGAGATATATTGCGCTCTAATTATAAATTATGAACACAGGAAAAGTTAAATTTTTTAATATCTCAAAAGGATACGGATTCATTATCGAAGATGGTAGTGAAGCTGAACATTTTGTACATTCTACAGGACTAGTTGATCAAATAAATGAGGGTGACTCAGTAGAGTTTGAACTAGTTGATGGTAAGAAAGGAAAAATAGCTGGAAACGTTAAGAGAATATCTTAATTATCCCTATTTCCACTTTTCAGGATTATCTCTCCAACTCTTAAGTTTTTCTAAATCTTGATCTTCAATATAGTTATTTTTTAGAGCTATAGATAGTAGATCATTATAGTTGAAAATACTGCTAGTATCACAGTTTATGTTTTTAAAGTTTTCTTCAGAAACTTTGAATCCATAGTTGAAGATAGAGAGTACTCCTATTACGATTGAACCTGTTTCTCTTACTGCTTCTACAGATTTTATAGAGCTTCCTCCAGTTGAAATTAGATCCTCAATTAATAATACTCTTTTACCTTTTTCTATTCTACCCTCTATCATGTTTTTCATTCCATGACTTTTAGGTTTAGATCTTACATAAGCAAATGGTAGATTAAGATTTTCTGCTACTAATGCACCCTGAGGAATTCCAGCTGTGGCTACTCCTGCAATAATTCCAACATCATCATATTTTTCTTTAATAATACTTACTAGTCTTTTAGTAATTTCTTTTCTAATATTCGGATATGATAATGATATTCGATTATCAAAGTAAAAAGGAGATTTCCATCCAGATGCCCATGAGAATGAATTTTTCAAATTAATTTTTATTGAATTAATCTTAATTAAATCATTTAATAATTCTAGAGATTTCATATTTTAACAAAAGTAAGATTAATTTTAATATTATAAGATTCAATTAAATTAATTATGAAAACGATTTTTGTAAATGATATCCCAATTCATTTTAAAGAATTAAATAATTTAAAACTAAAAAAAGAAGATTTTGATACTCATGTTGATGGATCATCAGGAATTGTTCCAAAAAAATTATATTCTAGAGTTTTGATATTTGATTCGACAATTAAAACAATTGTTGATTTATTAAAAAAAATGACTAAACATAAGTTTAAAAAAATATACTCTATTACCATCACTTTAAAGGGTTATAAAAAAGTAGTTAAGGATCTAAAAAAAATGTTTAAAATAATTAAAGCTGGTGGTGGTGTAGTTAAAAATTCTAATAAAGAAATTTTATTTATTTATAGAATGAAAAAATGGGATTTACCAAAAGGTAAACTAGATAAAGGTGAAACAATAAAAGAATGTGCAAAAAGAGAAGTTGAAGAAGAGACTAAAGTAAAAGTAGAATGTGGAAGTAAAATCATTTCTACATGGCATACATATACTAGAAATAAAAAATTTATTCTTAAAAAAACAACGTGGTTTAATATGAAATGTATTGATGACTCAAAAATGAAACCTCAGAAAAAAGAAAAAATTGAAAAGGTAGAGTGGATGAAAGATTCATCTGTTCAAGATATTTTATTAAATTCTTACAAGACTTTAAATCATGTCATGAAAAAGTATTCAGAAATAAAACATTAAATTTTTGATATAATTTCTATAGTTCTATCTATTTCTTCCTCTGTATTATAGAGAGATACTCCTAATCTAGTTACACCTCCAATTTTTTCTAAATCTAGATCTTGAATTGCTTTTAATGCGTAAAAATGTCCATCCCATGCGCATATATTTTCTGAAGCTAATATTTTACATATTTCATTTGGAGACTTGTTTTTATGAACAAAAGATACTGTTGGCGCTCTTCTTTTTGAAAAATCTGTTCCTATAACTTCAATGTTTTGAAGTTGATTTAAAGATGAATAGAGTTTAGAAGCTAATTTATTTTCGTGTCTGCTTATTTTTAGATAAGAACTTTCAATTTTTTCTCTTAATGAATTACCATCTCCAAATGAAGAAATAAAATCAATTGCCTTAATTACTCCATTACAAGCAGCATGATTTAATGTTCCAGTTTCAATTTTATAGGGAGCATCTTGTTCCTGTACTATAAGTCTATCAGTATCAATTTTATTTAGAAAATCAGGTTTAGTATATAATAAACCTACATGAGGACCATAAAATTTATATGCTGAACAAAGAAGGAAATCACATTTTAGGCTTTTGACATCAATTGTAAAGTGAGGAGCGTAATGAACAGCATCAAGTAATAATAATATTTTTTTATTTAATGTTAACTTTCTGATTTTTTCAAAATCATTTATTGTCCCTAATGCATTTGAAGACATTCCCATAGCAATCATAACTGTTTTGCTATTTATTTTATTTTCAAAATCATTATAATCTAGCTCACCATTTAATAATAAATTTATCTCGATCAGTTTAATGCCTTTCTCTTCAAATATTTTCCAAGGTCCTCTATTCGCCTCATGATCTAATGCAGTTATAATTACCTCATCACCTTCTTTAAACATTTTAGATAAACCTCTTGCTAGCTGAAAGTTTAACGTTGTCATATTCTGACCAATTGAAATACAGTTTTTATCTTCAGCATTAAGTAAAATAGATACTTTATCTCTTAGCGTACTCATTATTTTATCTGTTTCGATACTTGTGCCAAATTCTCCATGAGTATTTGCATTGTGTTTTTTATAATATTCTGATATTCCATCAATTACTGAATTTGGTACTTGAGTTCCTCCTGGACCATCTAAGTAAATTATTTGATTATTATTTTTGTCTCTTAAAGAGAGTGAAGGGAAAGCTTCTCTAATCTTTTTTGAATCTAGCATATTTTTTTTGATAAATATAGATAGGAATAGAGAATGAAAGTAATATTAAACCTGAAATAATAGATTCATAACCAACACCTATAACCAACCACATAACGAATAATAAAGATAAAATTCCTCTTATGATTCTGCTAAAATTTATTTTTTTGAATGAGATAATTATCTCTGAAAAAGATATAAAAAGGTATAACATCAGAGAACAAAATGTACTAGTTAAAATTAAATATGTGAAAATAGTGCTAAGGCTTTTTGTATAATTAATTAATATCAACATTGAAACAATTATACTAGAAAAGATCAATGTCTGGTATGGAACCCCTTTTGAATTAACCTTTGAAAACCTTTTTCCTAAAAGCCCTTTATTTGATAATTTTTTAGGAATTTCTATTTGTAATAAAGTCCAACCATTTAGTGCTCCTAAACCTGAGATTATCGCAAAAATTGCAATTATATTTTTCCCATAATTTCCTAGAATAAATCCAGTAGCATCTGCAAAAGGTGCGCTCGACATATAAATTTCATTGGGATGCATAATTCCAATTATAGCAATCATAGAAAAAACATAAATACAAAAAGTAGTTATTGTTCCAATCATAGTTGATTTTGGAATATTTTTTTTAGGGTTCGAAATTTTATCGGCAGGAATTGAAGCAGATTCAATTCCTAGAAAAGCAAAGAATGTTAAGGTTGTTGTAATTGTAATTGCCTTAAAGTTTGTCTCTGAAGACAGATTAATAGGAAAAAAATTATTTATATCGAAAAAATAAAAACCCAAAAATATAGTTGTAATTAAGGGTACTATTTTTAATATAGTTGTAATTAACTGAAAATTACCAGTATTTTTTATACCGTTATAATTTATAAAAGCTATAACTAAAACAATTAATATTGATATTAATATAGCAAATTCTCTTTTTTGTATAATGTCTGTGAAAACAGAAAGGTAACTCGTGATTGCAATAGCTATACTTGCATTAACTAGTAATATTGAAATCCAATACCCCCATATAATAAAAAACCCTATGAAATCTCCAAATATATTTTCTAAATAGTCAATAGGATTATTACTATCATTAAAGGTATATGTGATATTTCTAAAAATGACAGCAATTAATAAGGCCATTATTCCAGATATTATCCAACCAAAAATGCTGATAGATCCATATTCTGAAAGTGATGCTGGCAACATAAAAATTCCAACACCAATCATATTTCCAATAACAAGACTTATTGATTGAATTAGATTTAATTTTTGATTTTTTGTTTTTTCCATTGATTAACCTAATATAATATTTATAAATTTATATAATTCTCATGCTTTCAGATGAAAACAAATATTTTATAGGTATTGATTTAGGAAGTTCCTTTATCAAAATGTCTCTTTATGATTTTAAGAATGAAAATCAATTAGACAGTATTTCATTTCCTGATAATGAAATGGAAATTCTTTCTATAAATGAGGGATGGGCAGAACAAGATCCGGAGATATGGTGGGAAAATATAAAGAAGTGTTTCTTTTATTTTAAAAAAAAACATGATCTTTCCTACGTAAAATCTATTGGAATATCTTACCAGATGCATGGGCTAGTTGCTATTGATAAGTATGGTAAAAGTTTATTTAATTCTATTATTTGGTGTGATTCAAGGTCAGTTTTGATAGGAGAAGAAGCTTTAAATAAGCTTGACAAAAATATTATATCAAGCTCCTTATTAAATTCACCAGGAAATTTTACAGCTTCTAAGTTAAGATGGGTCAAGGAGAATAAACCAGATGTTTATTCGTCAATTTATAAATTTATGCTTCCTGGAGATTTTATAGTATTTAAATTAACAGGAAATATATCAACAACACCTTTAGGTTTGTCAGAAGGTATAATGTGGGATTTTAATAAAAGAGATGTTTCAATGGATATTCTTGATTTCTATCAAATTGAAAAAGATAAGGTTCCCGACATTGTTCCATCAATAGGTGTTCAGGGTAAAATTTCTAAAGAAAATTGTTTAAAGTTTGGTTTAGTAGATAATGTCACAATTTCGTATAGAGCTGGCGATCAACCAAATAATGCTTTTTCATTAAATGTTTTGAATGACGGTGAAATCGCCGCAACGGCTGGTACATCCGCTGTAATATATTGTGTTACAAAAAACGATATAAGTGATCCACAAAATAGAGTTAATACTTTTCTTCATTGTAATGATGATATAAATAATAAAAGAAATGGCGTTTTATTATGTATTAATGGATCTGGAATTGCTTATTCTTGGTTAAAAAAAACACTGAAAATAAATTCATATTTTGAGATGGATAATTTATCTGAAGAGGTTAATTCAAGTGAAGGACTTTCTTTTTTTCCATTTGGTAATGGTTCTGAAAGATTATTTAATCATAATAAAAATTTAAATGCAATGATTAATGGATTAGATTTTAATATTCATAATAATTCACATATTATTAGATCAGTATTAGAGGGAATCGCATTTTCATTATGTTATGGTATAGAATATCTAAGAAATATGGGATTGAATATTGATAGTGTGAAGGTTGGAGATTCTAACTTATTTAAAAGTAAAATTTTTAAAGAAGTTTTTGTTAATGTATCTAAAACAAAACTTTATGTTTATAATACAGATGGTTCATTAGGTGCTGCAAGAGGTGCTGCATTAGGGTCAGGTGATTATAATAATGAGGAAGAAGCTTTTTCTAGTTTAAAATTAATAGAAAAGCTTATTCCACAAGAATCAAAGAGTATGGATGAAAGTTATAAGAATTGGAAAAAATTATTAAATAAATTAATTTGATAACTATGAGTGTCATTAAAGGTAATAAAGAATATTTTAAAGGAGTTGGTAAGATAAAATTTGAAGGTAAATCTTCTAAAAATCCACTTTCATATAGATATTATGATAAGAATAAGTATGTATTGGGTAAACCAATGAAAGATCATTTTAAGTTTGCAATTGCTTATTGGCATTCTTTTACTAATATGGGAAACGATCCTTTTGGTACTGGAACAAAATATTATCCTTGGCTTGATTCTAAAGATGTAAAAATAAGAGCATATGAAAAAATGGATGCAGCTTTTGAGTTTATATCTAAACTAGATTTAAATTATTTCTGTTTCCACGATTTTGATTTGATTGATGAGGCAGATTCATTATCAGAGTCTACTAAAAGACTTGAGGATATAACCGATTATTGTAAAATAAAAATCTACGATTCTAAAATTAAACCATTATGGGGTACAGCAAATTTATTTTCTCATCCAAGGTACATGAATGGTGCAGCAACTAATCCTGATTTTGAAGTTGTGTCATATGCAGGTTCTCAAGTTAAAAATGCAATTGATGCCACAATAAAATTGAAAGGTGAAAATTATGTATTTTGGGGTGGAAGAGAGGGGTATATGACTTTGCTGAATACTGATATGAAAAAAGAGCTTGATAATCTTGCTACCTTTCTTCATATGGCTAAAGATTATGGTAGGGCTAATGGATTTAAAGGACATTTTTTTATTGAGCCTAAACCAATGGAACCATCTAAACATCAGTATGATTTTGATGCTGCAACTGTTATTGGGTTTTTAAGAGAATATGATCTAATGAGTGATTTTAAACTAAATATAGAGGTAAATCACGCAACTCTTGCAAGCCATACATTTGATCACGAACTTCAAGTAGCTGCTAACGCAAATATGTTGGGGAGTATAGATGCTAATAGGGGAGATTATCAAAATGGTTGGGATACTGATCAATTTCCAAATAATATTTACGAAATAGTTGAAGCTTTAATTATAATTATTAAATCTGGAGGAATAAATGGTGGAGGAATAAACTTTG
The DNA here is from genome assembly GCA_038113315.1 of Flammeovirgaceae bacterium. Classification (GTDB taxonomy): domain Bacteria; phylum Bacteroidota; class Bacteroidia; order Cytophagales; family MED-G16; genus MED-G16. The sequence goes on from JAYNOQ010000014.1 coordinate 19,218, forward strand.
ATGCTAAAACAAGAAGAAACTCTACTGATCTTAATGATTTATTTCATGCTCATATTGGATCAATAGACTTATTTGCACGTTCTTTATTAATTGTCGAAAAAATTATTAATGATTCTGAATACTCATCTTTAATAAAAGAAAGGTATTCTTCTTTTCACTCAGGGATTGGTAAAGAATTTTCACAAAATAATCTTTCACTTGATGATTTATATAATCATTCATTAAATTCAAATGGGATTAATCAGCAATCAGGTAAACAAGAGTTTTTTGAAAATCTGATAAATAGATTTATATAGTTTAAAATCAATAAGATTACATTTTAATAATTTATTACATGAATTTCTGTAACAGAAGATTATTATTTCGCGTTAAAATATTACACAAATAGTTTAGTTAGTTTGGTTTGTGAAGCACTTGATGAAATCAAGTGCTTTTTTTATATACTTAATCCAATCAATAAATATAATATGCTTGTTATTAAGCCAGCTAAAACTGCATATGGTAATTGTGTTTTTACATGATCAATATGATCACTTGCTGATGCCATCGAGGAAATAACTGAAGTATCGGAAATTGGTGAACAATGATCACCAAAAAGCCCACCGCCAAGAGCAGCAGCAATTGCTACAGAACTATTTATCCCCATCTCTTGAGAAATTGGTACTGCTATTGCAAGCATTATTGCAAATGTACCCCATGATGTTCCTGTTGAAAATGATATAAAACAACTAGTTAAAAATAATAAGACTGGAACAAATTTAGGTGAGAGGATATCTTTCAACTCATTTGAAACATAAATACCTGTTCCTAAATCCTTACATATATTTCCAATAGTAAATGCTAGCATAATTAATAATGATAATTGCATCATTCCTCCCATTCCTTTAATTGAATATGACACAACTTCTTTAACAGATAATATTCCATTGAAAATATAATATGAAGCTGCAATTATAATTGAGAGAATTACAGAATAAAGAACGGATGTAGATCCAGATGAATTTTCTAAAATTTCGAAAAACTTCATGTTTTCTTTTGATGGATCATAACCTGTATAGAAAAGCATTAGTATCATAATAATGACCATTGACAATAAGGGTAAAAACATATTAAAAGAATTAGATTCTATTCCTTTTTTAGTTTTTATTACTGTTATATCTTCAGAAACCATTGGGGTTGATCCTTTATCAAACAGTATGCCACCTTTTGTTCTTTTTTCTGCTTTTTTCATTAATCCAAAATCTTTTCCAGAAATTATAATTACAACTAAAATTATAATTACTAACAGAGGATAAAAATTATACTTCATTGCGGAGATAAGTTCATTAAAAGGTTTATCTATCCCTTGAACGGTGAGAATACCTATAATATATGCACCCCAACCATTAAATGGTATTAATAATTTTGATGGGGCAGAAGTTGAGTCAGCAATATAAGCTAGTTTCTCTCTAGATATTTTTAGTTTATCAAATAAAGGTCTAAAAATTGTACCTACAGTTAAGGCTGAAATATTAGATTCAACAAATAACAAAAAACCAGTTAAAGAAGCATATAATTGAACTTTTTTACTGCTATTATCATTATTTTCTGAAGAAAGTTTTTTTTGGAAACTATTTATAAACCCCTCAACTCCTCCAGTCACTTGGATAAGTGTTATTAAAGATCCAACTAAGAAAGTAAAAAAAACAACTCTTGTATTTCCTGGATCATTAAAAACATGAACAACACTTTCAATTGTGAGGAGAATACCTTGAAATGGATTCCAGTTTCCAATAATTAATCCACCAAAAAAAATTCCAGTTAAAAGTGATATAAATACTTGCTTAGTCCTAATTGCAAGAATAACTGCTATAATAGGAGGAATTAAAGAGAGAAAACCATAGTTATCCATAAGTCAATATTAATTAAATTTACAGGAACAAATATCACATGAATAAAATTAAATCCTATTTATTATTATTTCTATTGTTATTTTCTTGTAATAACCAAGATGAGCTGACCAGAGCTTACATCGATACTTACACAAAATTGTTTTCAATTTCCAAAGAGAATATTTTAGAGATAGTTCAAAACTCTGAATATGGAAACCTCAATGAGTATCTCCAATATGATATAAGCCTCTATACAATTACATATAATACTACCTACAAAGGACAAAATATAAAAGCTTCAGGTCTTGTTGCTTTTCCTGACACTTATCAAGGAATGCCGATTCTTAATTTTAATCATGGTACAACATCATTACATGCAGATGCTCCAACCGAAGATTTAATTCAATATAGTTTTTTTTCAAATGCAGCCAGTGCTGGATATATTTTTGTAATTCCTGATTATTTGGGTTTTGGGGTCTCAGACAACATAGTTCACCCTTATTATAGATCTGATATTACTGGACAAACTATTGTCGATATGATCAGGGCAGCTAAAGAATTAGCAGCAATTGAAGGTTACAATTTTAATGGTGATGTTTTTTTATCAGGATATTCAGAAGGTGGATTTGCAACTATGTCAGCTCACTATAATATGGAAAAAAATAATTATTCTGGATTAAATCTTGTTGCATCAGCTCCTGCTTCTGGGGGATATGATATAACTGGCATGTTAGATTATTTTATTTCAAAGGAGACATATCACGTTCCATATTACATTGCCTACGTAGCAATGGGATATAAAACATCATATGATTGGAGTTTGCCTTTATCTTCTATTTTTAATGAACCATACGCGTCAATAATCCCTGAATATTTTAATGGTAAATACTCTGGATATGAAATTAATTCTGTCTTATCATATGATATGAGTGAGTTGTTGACTTCAAATTTTATTAATAATATTTTTACCGATACAGATTTAAAAATTATTGTTGATGCTTTTGAAGAAAATAGTCTGGATCAATGGATCCCAAAAAATAAAATGATAATGTATCATGGTACTGATGATATTACTGTACCTTATCAAAATTCTGTTGATACATATAACAGTTTTATTTCACTAGGGGCAGATAAAAATACAATAGCGTTTATTGATCTTGTAGGAGAAAACCATTCTTCTGGGTCTCTGCCTTACATTGTTAGTCTTTTTGATGAATTTGAGAAATTGAAATAGATGAGATATTTATTTATCATATTAATATTTTTTGGGTGTAATAAAAAGAATGGTAATATAGATTCAATATTGGATGAGGTAAATTCGATTTATGCACCTGATAAAAGAGTTTCTATATTTAATATTACTTACTCATTAAGTAATTCTACAATTATAATTGATGGAGAAACATCAAAAATTGAAGCAAAAAACTATCTTTTACAGAAATTAGATAGTGCAGGTATAAATTATTCAGAGAATATTGTAGTACTGCCAAAAGATACAATATATGGAATTATTAATAATTCAGTTGGTAACTTAAGAGGTAGACCCTCACATTCATCTGAGTTAGTTTCTCAAACACTTTTAGGGACAAGAGTAAAGGTTTTAAAGAAACAAGGAGAGTGGTACCTTATCCAAACTCCTGACGAATATATTTCATGGATTGATCATGGAGGTATATCAATTGTTTCAGAAAGTGAGTATAATAATTACTATAAAAACCCTTACATATTTAGTTCCGTTCAAGGTTTTGCTTATTCTACTGTTGAGAGAAAAGCCATTATTTCTGACTTAGTTGTTGGTTCAGTTTTGAATGTAACTGATAAAATTGGAGGTTTTTATAAAATTGAATACCCTGATAAGAGAGTAGGGTGGGTTAATCAGATGGATATTTCTCCAATGTTTAATAATAGTGAAAAAACAACATCAGATATAATTAATAATTCCAAACAATTCATTGGGGTTCCTTATTTATGGGGAGGTACATCTTCAAAAGGTTTTGATTGTTCGGGATTTACAAAAACAATTTATTTGATGAATGGGCTTGTAATACCGAGAGACGCATCTCAACAAATTAATGAGGGCTTATTAGTTGATCAGAATAGAAATTGGGATAATCTTAATGAAGGTGATTTAATGTTTTTTGGATATTATAGAGATGGAAAAAGAAGAATTGACCATGTTGCAATATGGATGGGAGATGGTAAATTTATTCAAGCTTCAAAAAATGTAAGAATTAATTCTGTATATGCTGATGATCCATTATATGATAAATATCACATGGAAAAATATATGGAGTCAAGAAGAATTATTGGCTATGAAACTTCTGGTGTAAAAAAGTTATAACTTTTCAATATTTAATATTCTGTCAATAAAGTTTTTAGTATTAAAGTCAACACCACCTGTTAATCTAAAAGCTTCATTACCGCTCTTGTCAAATACTATAGTAGTTGGTAAACTGTATGCGTTAAAAAAAGATAAGTCACCATTAAGCTTAATAAAATCTAAATCAAATTTTCTTTTATTTAAAAAAGAATTTATCAATTTCAAATCTTCATTTGAAACAGCGATAATTTTAACATTAATATCCTGAAACTTTTCTTTTACCTGTTCTAAACTCTCAAATTCTGCTATACAGGGTTTGCACCATGTTGCCCAAATATTTAATATTAAAATATTTCCTTTTAAGTCATCTAAATTAATTGCATTACCTTCAAGATCTATTAATGCTGAGAAATCATTAGCTTTTTTATTAATAGGGGTACTACAGCAAGTAATTGTTAAAAAAAGTAAAATAGATTTTAGTGTTTTCATTTTTTACTATTTTTACATAATTAATTAAAAATAATGAAGAAAATATTAATTACAATATCAATGCTTTTAATATTCAATATAGGATATTCTCAGTCATTCTATTCAAACTTAAAAGCTACGGGACTAACTTGTGCCATGTGTTCATATTCAACACAAAAGAGCTTAGAAAAACTTGATTTCATTGAGTCAATTACTCCTGATTTAGAAGCAACATCATTTAAATTAGAATTTAAAGATGGCGCTTTTGTTGATTTTGATTTAATTCAAGAAAAAGTTGAAGATGCTGGTTTTTTTGTAGGGTCAATTGAAATTGTTTTTAATGGTAAATTAATAGCTGAAAATGATAAGCATATTCTTTTTAACGGCAATTTATTTCATTTCTTTTCTGATGGAGATAAGGAAACTAATGTATTTACTTTAGTAGATAGGAAATTTATTAGAAAAAGTGAATATGAATTAATTTCTGCTAAAACTTCACACTCATGTTATGAAACAGGTATACATACTGCTTCATGTTGTTCTAAGCATGAAAATTTAAAATCTAATAAAGTCTATCATCTTAAAAGTAGTTTATAAACTATATTACTAAATGAGAATATTTTTTATTCTTTTATTATTTATAGGGAGTTATAAAATTTCAGCTCAAGAATTATATATTAACTCTGAACCAGCAAGTTTAATTCCAAGAGGAACAAAAGTTGTAAGGCTTATAAATTCTAATATTTTTCTTGATGGATCTAATATTATGGGTAGTATTGGTAATGCTTTTATTGTGACACCTTCTCTATCTTATGGTTTATCAAAAAAAATAATGTTGAGTGGTAGCATTCAATTTGCAAATAAGCCTTATGAACAAGATATGATGCCAAATTTTGGATTAAATGGATTTAAGCTTTACTCCAAACAAAGAATTTTAACTACTGATAAACAAAAATATCATACGAGATTATCATCTTTCATTAAGTATTCATACCACGAAGATAAATTCATGAAAGATAATTTAGATCTGGAGTTACAAGACACTGGTTTTGAATTAGGATTAATTGGTACTCAGTTAATAAATAAACTAGCTATATCGATTACAACAGCAGTTACTAGAATTTCTAATATTGATGAGAAATTTACACAAGGTTCTACTGTAAAATGGCAAAAGACCAATTTAAATACATTTAAAAATTCAATATCAGCTGGTTATTTACTTTTTCCAAGAAAATATAAATCTTATAAACAAACTAATTTTAACTTATATGTTGAGTATTTAACTAATACAATTCTAAATAAAGAATTCCCTGTAAGGTATCATAAGTTTACTTCTACTTTCGCACCAGGAATTCAATTTATTTTACTATCAAGATCAAGATTAGATTTTAGTTATAAGATAAGAAAAGGTGACATGCCAGAAGAATTCTTAATTAAATTAACCTATATAATTTACTGATTTATCTTCAATCAGATAGGTACCTTTATATACTTTAAATCCTTCATTTGACCAATACGCAAGTTTGGGATTATTCCCTTTTTTCTCTTTGATAGACGCACACCCAACGCTACCATCTTTTCCTAAAGCAACAATTTTATCATTGAAATTAATATTTTTTGTTCCTCCATTAATGTCAATTATTCTTTGGCATAACGCTTCACATGCTTCCTGAGGAGTTTTACCGCTTCGCATTTGTTCAACTACAAAAAAAGATCCACATGTTCTAAGGATTTCTTCGCCTCTGCCTGTTGCTCCTGCTGCTCCCACTTCATTATCTACATATAAACCTGCACCAATAATTGGGGAATCACCAACTCTTCCAGGTATTTTATAAGCTAAACCACTTGTTGTTGTTATTCCTGCAATATTACTTTCAGAATCAATACCAAGTACATTTATAGTTCCTGTTGTTCTAATTTCATTATATGGTTCTGTAGATGGAGGAAACCAATCATCTTTTGATGATAAATTTTCTTTCCATCTTAACCATATTTTTCTGGCATTTTCTGTTAATAAATTTTCAACTTTAAATCCATGAGCTCTTGCAAAGTCTTGAGCACCTTTTCCAACTAAATGAATATGGTCAGTCCTCTCCATAACGAGTCTTGCAACAGAGCATGGAGTTTTAATTCCCTCTAGTGCAGCTACAGACCCACAATTATGAGTTGGTCCGTACATTATTGATGCATCTAATTGAACTACACCATGTTCATTAGGTAAACCTCCATAGCCAACAGAAGTATCTTCTGGGTCTAATTCTGTTACATTGGAAGATATTTCTATAGCATCCAATAACTTTCCTTTATTTGATAAGATATCCCATCCAGGTTTTAACACTTTTTCACCCCACATTTCACCTCGACTACATAGAATAACAGGTCCCTTATTTTTTTTAGGTTTGGCCTCAATATTTGAAACTAAAGGTACAGTTGCTCCAACTGCTGTTAAATTCTTTAAAAATTTTCTTCTGCTATTCATGGTTTAATTTGTTTAATGTTTTAATATATGTTTTAATATAATAATTCTTTTCTTTAGATCTATACTGCAATATCCATCTAGGATGGGGAAGTGCAATAATTTCATCAAAGAATTTATACTCTTTGTTTAATAATTCAAAAAATTTTTGATTTTTTCCTTTCCCAATTATTACACAAATTTTATTTGAAGCTATATTTTCTATTTGATAATGAATCCAATTAATTATTTTATTTTTCCATTTTTTAAAAAGATCAATGTCATCATAATAATTTAAATTCTTACCATTAGATGTAAAGCCATACGGACAAATACTTGAAATGAAAAATTTTTTATAAAATTTTTTAACACCACCATAACTGTTTATCATATCATAAATAAACTTTGAACTTAATTCTTTTTTTTGGTCGAATTTTGATTCAATACCACAATACTTGAATAAATTATATGGATCAGTAAATGGTATTCCTGTTATTCCCCCGCCAAATCTTCCTGGGTTTATTCCAAAAAGAATTATTCTTTTCTCAATATCATTAAAAAATTTAGAGTAGAAAGAATTGCAGATTTCTTTTACCTCAGGATTTTTATAGGGATCTAATATCTCTACTTTATTATTATATGAAACCTTCTCAAGATTATTATAAAATTCAATAATCTTGAGTGAAGTCTTCATGATTTTTTAAAAAAAAATATTGTATTACTCTAAAGTTTTAGCAAATTTATTCAAAAACTCCTCAGGCATAGTATTAACCTGGAATGATACAATGACATTCTCCCATAACATATTAACATTAGCTACCTTGTTGTCATTTGCATCAATAAAATATGTTAGTCTTTCAATGCTATTATCCCACGTTACCACTTCTACATCAAAGCTATGAGCTAGGTCAGCATTATATGCATCCATATCTATTTTTCCGTCTTTTCTGTATGCAAAAGGATATTTACCCTCTTTATTTAAATCAACTGTCCATTTTCCACTTTTTCTTGGTGTCATGGCAATAGCATAATCTCCAGCTCTTATTGTTTTTTCTCCAATTTTTACATCTGTAGAAAACTCAATAATAGTAGGGCTATTAGCACCTGCTCTCCATA